>NZ_JBPPZG010000134.1:0-10430 GCF_051918545.1 Pseudogracilibacillus amylolyticus (SeqCode)
GCCTCGGTGAGACCACGCAGTGCGTAGCACAAGGGGGCTCAACAGCCGCCCACGGAAAGCGTAGTGTATTTCCGTAGCGGTAGGTTGATTACTAACCGAATTTACTGCACAGTATTCTTCAACTACGTGAGATTGAATTATTGAAATTCTGTACTTTTTGTTCTTTTAATCGTTTCGTATTTAAAATCCCATCTTTTTTATTCGTTATTCTTAGCTAATTCTTCCAACATGCGTTTGGCGGCACGTTGTTCTGCTTCTTTTTTTGAATTACCAGTCCCTCTGGTACGTACTTCTCCATTTACAATTACTTCAGCCACAAATTCTTTTCGATGGGCAGGCCCTTTCTCTTCGATAATAAGATATTCCAGCGTATTTTTTTGATCTTTTTGAATTTCTTCTTGTAATTTTGTTTTATAATCCATCGCATACGAAAAAGCATCAGTTATTATGTTCGGAAATATTTGTTTTTCCAAAAATTCTTGGCATACGGCCATTCCTTGATCCAAATACAGTGCACCAAGTAAAGCTTCAAATACATCCGCTAATAGAGCTTGTCTGTTTCGGCCACCTGTTCGTTCTTCTCCTTTACCGAGTAGAATATAATGATTTAATTCCAAAACTTCAGCAAAATGGAATAACGATTCTTCACATACAATACTTGCTCTTAATTTTGTTAGTTCACCTTCACTCATTTCGGGAAATTTATTGTATAAAAAATCCGAAACAGCCAGTTCTAGTACAGCATCTCCCAGGAATTCCAACCGTTCATTATCAGACAAATGTTTTTTCTGATGCTCATTCACATAAGATGAATGTGTAAAAGCCTGTCTTATTAAACCTTTATTTTGAAAAGAAATTGCTAATGTCTCTTCAAGCCTTTTTACATTCATAATAGCTCTCCTTTTTAATTTTATTAATAAACTTGGCTTATCGCCAAGCCTTGGCGAAAGCCCTAGATGCACTTACAAGTGATTGACGTGCTAGTGACTTACGCCTGAGACAAATCTTTACGGTAGGACGAACAAAAGTGCAAATGCCCTTCGATGGGACGAGTTAGCGCAGTCCCAGGACGCCCGAGCTTTTAGCCAGTGAGCGAGTCAAGAAAGTTTTATACTCCCTCTATATACTAAAAAACAAATGAAAAGTCCCGCAACATGCGAGACTTAAATTTTTTTGGTAGTTACAAAGTACTCTTATGTATACTACTAATATTTTGTATAATAACAATTTTTATACTAGCTTATTTATTTTCTTCTATATAGTTAACAGCATCGCCCACTGTGTTGATGCTTTCAGCTTCTTCATCAGCAATTTCAATATCAAACTCATCCTCTAATTCCATAACAAGTTCAACTACATCTAATGAATCTGCTTCTAAATCGTCTCTAAAAGAGGCTTCCATTGTAATTTGCGATTCTTCTACATCTAATTGTTCTACAATGATTTCTTTCACTTTTTCAAATACATCTGACATCTCTTTCACCTCCCTCCAATAGTATATGTGAATTAATAGAAAATTACTAGTTTGACTCTACTTACATTACCATTCCACCGTCAACATGTATTGTTTGCCCAGTAATATATTTAGCATCATCTGACGCTAAAAAGCAAACAACATTTGCGATATCCTCTGGTTCACCAAGTTTTTCCAAAGGTATTTGAGACAGTATCGCATCTTTTTGTTCTTCTGTTAAAATATTTGTCATGTCAGTTGTGATAAATCCAGGTGCAACCGCATTGACTAGAATATTTCTTGTTGCCAGTTCCTTTGCAGTTGATTTCGTTAAGCCAATCAATCCTGCTTTTGCAGCTACATAGTTTGCCTGTCCTGGATTTCCACTGACACCAACGATAGAAGCGATATTAATAATTTTTCCATACCGTTGTTTCATCATCTGTCTAGTGACTGCTTTCGTACATAAGAAAGCTCCTTTTAAGTTCGTTTCAATTACTTGATCAAACTCTTCTACTTTCATCCGCATTAATAAATTATCTTTCGTTATTCCGGCATTGTTTACTAAAATATCTAGACGACCAAATTCTTTCGTAACTTCTTTTATCATTGCCTTTACATCTTGTTCGTCTGCTACATTTGCACGGATTTTAATTGCTTTTACTCCTAAATCATGGAGTTCTTGGACAACTTCTTCGGCTTTTTGTTCATTTCCAGCATAGTTCACTGCTACGTTTACACCTTTTTTACCTAGTTCAAGTGCAATCGCTCGTCCAATTCCCCGTGAAGATCCCGTGACAAGGGCAATTTTTCCTTCAAGAGACATCTTACGCATCCTCCTTATACCATGACAAAAATTGTGAGAAAGATGCAGTATCTTCTATTGCAAATGTTTTAATTTTCCGGTCAATTTTTCTCACTAGGCCACTTAAGACTTTACCTGTACCTACCTCAACAAAAGCATCGACATTTTCTTTCAGTAAATTTCGAATAGATTGTTCAAAGCGAACAGGAGAATACAATTGTTTAATTAATAATTGTTTAATTTCACTCTTGTCTGTTACCGCTTCTGCTGACACATTTGCATATACAGGCACTTCCGCATTGCGAACATTTACTTGATTAAGAGAAACTTGAAATTCGTCATTAGCCGGTTGCATTAAACGGGAATGAAATGGACCACTTACATTTAGTGGTAATACTCGTCTTGCTCCAGCTTCTTTTAAAAGTATTTCAGCTTGGTCAACACCAGCTCGTGAACCTGAAATGACAATTTGTCCAGGACAATTTAAATTAGCAATATCGACCACTTCTTTTTCGTCAACCTTGTCGAGTTCTTTTTGTATCGCCTCTTCATCCAAACCTAATACGGCTGCCATCGTACCTTTCCCTTTAGGAAAAGCTTGTTCCATTAACCTACCGCGAGTTGCTACAAGCGGGAGTGCTTCCTCGATAGAAAGAGATTGTGCCGCAACGAGAGCGCTATATTCACCAAGACTATGACCAATTGTTGCGATAGGCTGAATATTTTCTTTAGCCAGTAGTGAATATGCTGCAATACTACTTAATAATAAGGCAGGTTGTGCATTTTCAGTTTCCGTTAATATCTCGGCCGGACCATTAAACATTATATCCGTTATATCTTTATCCAAACTCTCATTAGCAAGTTTATATAGTTGCTTTACTTCATCGTGTTGGTCGTACAAATCTTTTCCCATTCCTACGACTTGAGAACCTTGTCCTGGGAACATGCATACAATTCTTTTCATCTTAGTCCTCCTCTAGTTCTAACGTGTTAATTGTTTCTCCGATTGTTCCAATAACATTATTTTCGATCATATGGCAGGCCTGTTTTATTGTATGATAAATCGAACGAGCATTCGATGATCCATGTGATTTAATAACTGGTGCAGATAATCCAAAAAGGGCTGCACCCCCGTATTCTGGATAATCTAGCTGTTCTTTTAAATTTTTTAAATCACTTTTAATTAACCCAGCAGCTAATTTCGTTTTTAATGACGACGTCAACGTCTGTTTTAACAATTTCATTACATGAAGCGCTGTCCCTTCAATTGCTTTTAGCGTTATATTACCACTAAATCCATCTGTTACGACAACATCAGCGACTCCATCTAACAGGTCCCTTGCTTCTATATTGCCAATAAAATTAATCGGTGCAGTTGATAACTGAGCAAAAGCTTTTTTAGTTAACTGACTTCCTTTCCCATCTTCCGTTCCAACATTTAATAATCCAACTGTTGGTTTTTTAATCAGTCGCACTTTTTCACTGTAAATAGAACCCATGACTGCATATTGTACAAGGTTATGTGCATTTGCATCAACATTAGCACCTGCATCTAGCAGTAAAAATCCTTTGCCATTGGTTGTAGGTAATGTCGGACTAAGTGCTGGTCTGTCAATTCCTTTTGTTCTTCCTACAACAAACAATCCGGCTACGACAAGTGCCCCCGTATTACCGGCAGATATACATGCATCAGCCTTTTTTTCTTTCACTTCATTTGCCGTTAAAACGAGTGAAGAATTTTTCTTGCGACGGATAGCGCGAATTGGCTCTTCATCTCCACCAATAACTTCTTCTGTATGGATAATTGAAATACGCTCATTATTCGTTAAGTACTTTTTTATTTCCTTTTCGTCTCCAACTAATGTAATATGTAAATCTTTCACATCTGAAATTGCATTCATTGCACCTTCTACAACAACTTTAGGGGCATTATCTCCACCCATGGCATCTATCGCTATTTTCATATTTACTTCTCCTTCTCGCTAGAACGATACATGTGGAATATACCAGAAAAAACGACTTCATTTTTCACAAAACTATTAACGTGAACAACGGTGATCCCGTCTTTTTTAACTTCTTTAACTTCTGCCTTTGCAACAACTTGCTCATTTAATTTTACTTGTCTTTTAAACTTAATCTCTGATTTTCTAGTTAAAGCTAACTCATCATCGATTACAGCAACTGCTAGCGAATTAGCTTGCGCGAATAAATGATGTCCTCGTGCTATTTTATTTCTAGAAAATACTTGTTCAGGCTGTATTTTCATAATTGAAATAGCACGTCGGTCGAGTTCCAGATCGATAATGTCTCCAATTACTTCGTCTAACGGAAGTGACTTCACCGTCTCATTCCATTGATTTGTTGCAACAGATTTGATTCTTTCACGAAGCTCTGGAATAGCAAGCTCTAAACGATCTAATCGAATCGTCTGTACACTGACATGAAAATAATTAGCTAGTTCTTCGTCCGTTATAAAAGGGGTTTCTTCAATTTTTTCTACTAGTAATTGTTGCCGCTCCATTTTTTTAAACCTCATCATTATCCACATCCATAGCGTCATAATTATGACTAGGTAATAATAGTAATATATAACACCATGTGTAATAATGCAAGCAGAATTTCGTGTATTTAATCAAATCTCTGGTCTCCAGATTCCTCCTCTAAACGTTCCGATAATTTTTGATATGCCGCATCTTTTTGTAATAAATTATGTTGAATAATATGCTGTGCATCTTGGCGTGCTACTTCAAGAGCTCGATAATCATGGATAAGATCGGCTACTTTAAACTCTGGTAACCCACTCTGCTTTTTACCAAAGAAATCACCTGGTCCTCTTAATTTTAAATCTTCCTCTGCTAATTTAAAACCGTCTGTCGTCTCCGTCATAATTCGCATTCTTTCCTTACCTACTTCTCCTTTAGGATCAGCTATTAAAATACAGTAGCTTTGTTTATCGCCACGCCCCACTCTTCCTCTCAATTGATGAAGTTGTGATAATCCAAAACGTTCCGCATCATAGATTACCATTACACTGGCATTCGGTACATTTACACCTACTTCAATAACAGTAGTAGCAACTAAAACATGTATTTCATTCTTCATAAATTGTTTCATAATCAACTCTTTTTCATCAGGGGGCAGCTTCCCATGAAGTAAACCAATTTTAATCGTATTAGAATAATAATCTTGTAATTGATGGTATAAATCGATCGCATTTTGATAATCAAACGCTTCCGATTCTTCGATCAGCGGAGAAACAATATAAGCTTGCTCTCCTGCTGCTACTTTCTTTCTAATAAATTCGAGTACACGAATGAGCATATTCTCTTTTACCCAAAACGTTTCTATTTCTTTACGGCCTTTAGGCATTTGATCGATTATAGATACATCCATATCACCAAACGCTGTAATAGCAAGTGTACGTGGAATTGGGGTAGCTGTCATAAATAATACATCTGGGTGCAGCCCTTTTTCTCTTAACATTTTTCGTTGCTCTACTCCAAAACGATGCTGTTCATCAATAATCACAGTTCCCAAATGGTGAAAAACAACTTCTTCTTGAATCAAAGAGTGTGTACCGATTACAATTTGAATCTCATTATTTTTTATTCCTTCAAGGATTTTCTGACGGTTCTTTCCTTTTACAGAGCTTGTCAATAAACCTATCTGTATGTTAGAATCCATCATTTCCCTAATAGATTCATAGTGCTGTTCTGCCAATATTTCTGTGGGCACCATTAACGCACCTTGACGATTAGCTTGTACCGAAGCGTAAAGACAGATTGTTGCTACAGCGGTTTTTCCCGACCCGACATCCCCTTGTAACAGCCGATTCATTTGAATAGGAGACCGCATATCATTAAATATTTCTTGCAACGCTTTTTCTTGAGCAGCCGTTAATGTAAATGGAAGCCGACTAATGAATTGATGTACGTCGTTATCTTGAAAATCCTGTTGAACACCTTTATTAATAGATTGATTTTTTTGTTTTAGTAAAGCCATCTTTAACTGGAACAATAAAAGTTCTTCATACACAAATCTTCTTCGAGCATGTTTAAGTTGTAGTTGATTTTCAGGTCGATGAATCTGTTTAATGGCTTCACTTCTTGTTGGTATTTTATATTCTTTTAAGTAAGCTGGTGGAAGTAATTCTTCAATCTCATCAGCATATTCCCGAATACATTGCTTCAGCAAATTACTTATTCTTCCGCTCGTTACATTTCCTTTCACAGAATAAATTGCTTGTATATTTACATCTGTATTTGGTTTTCCTAATTGATAATTATTTACTGTAATTTGCAATCGATGTGCATCCCACTTACCAGTTAGTGTAACTTTTGTCCCTTTCGTTAAATGCTTTTTTGCAAACGCTCTGTTAAACATCACTGCTTTTACTGCTACTCGATCAACTTGTAGCATAAATTGAAGGCGAGAGCTTTTTCTACCGTAAGTGACGGTTGGCGGATACATAACTTCTCCAATTATCGTTACATTATCATCATGAATCAGTTCACTTAAAGGCTTGATTTCTAAAATATCATAACGATAAGGAAAATACTCCAGAAGATCTCCGACTGTATATATATCCATTAGATTTAAATCGTTTTTTACTTTCTCTCCAACACCTGTTAAAGTTTCGACTGGTTCATTCAACAATTTCTTAACCACTCTTTTCTTTATTGATTAAATACGATTCTAAATACTATAATTATAACAAATTGATAATAGACTGTCCCAATAAAAAAAGTAAGGCATGATGACGGATGCCTTACTCAATCATAATAATAAAAGAATATATAGGTTGATTCCCTTTATGTAATTCTATATCTAAATCCTCAAAATGTTGTTCCATGAAATCATGTAAAGAAATAATCTCTTCCTCTGAAACATCTTCTCCATAAAAGATTGTAACGATTTCATCATCTTCATCAACCATCTTTTGAAGTAAACTACTCACAGTCTCCATTTTATCTGTATTCGTGACACGGATCGTTTCATCATTTAATCCCATATAAAAGCCTTGCTTTATTTCCATTTGATTAATAACTGTATCTCTTGTTGCATATGTCACAAGGCCTGTCTTTACATCTTTCATGCCTTCCAACATGTTTTGTTCATTTTCATTCATTGAAGCTTCTTCTTCAAAAGTAAATAAGGCACTAATACCTTGAGGGATCGTTTTCGTTGGTATAATAATAACATTTTTATCGGAAAGTAATTTTGCTTGATTTGCAGCCATTAAAATGTTTTTATTGTTCGGTAAAATAAATGTATGTTTGGCATTTACTTTCCTAATTGCTGAAAGAAGTTCTTCTGTACTAGGATTCATCGTTTGTCCACCTTCAATGATGTAGGTAGTTCCAAGACTTGTAAACATATCTTTTAGTCCACTTCCCGATGCAACAGCAATAATTCCATATTCTTTTTCTTCTTGCATACTTGTTTCTTCATCCTGCTTTTCGACGATCGACTCGTGTTGTTTACGCATATTTTCAATATCAATGTTTACTAATTCTCCAAAAGTTTGAGCATGATTCATAACTTTTCCCGGGAATTCTGTGTGGATATGCACTTTCACCATATTATTATCTGCCGCAACAAGTAAAGAGTCACCATATTCACTCAATTGATTACGAAACTTGTTTTCATCAAACTCACTCATATTTTGTTCATTTATTTCGACAAAAAACTCCGTGCAATAACCATATTCGATTGAATCAGCGCTAATAAACGATTGAGCAGAACGTTCATGTTCTATATGGATCATCTTTTCCATATCAATTTCCGACTCTGCCTTAGGTAGCTCGTCCCCTTTTACAGCCGCTAGAAAGCCTTCATAAATAACGACTAATCCTTTGCCGCCAGAGTCTACTACACCTACTTCTTTTAAAATAGGTAATAATTCTGGAGTCCTTTCTAATGATTGCTTGGCTTCAGAAACTACTGCGTCTAACAACTTAATAATATCCTCTTCTTCATCGGCTAGTTCAATGGCTTTTGTCGCTGCATCTTTCGCTACAGTTAAAATTGTTCCTTCTACTGGATTTGTAACCGATTGATAGGCCACTTTCACTCCGTTATTTAACGCATTTGCAAAAGCCTTACTAGATATTTCCTTTTCTTCTTGAAGACTTTCCGAAAAACCGCGAAATAGCTGTGATAAAATTACCCCAGAATTTCCACGAGCTCCCATTAATAACCCTCTAATGAACGAGCTAAGAATTATTGGTAAATCTGCACTTTTTCTTTCATTCAATTCTTTTACACCTGAACTCATTGATAAGTTCATATTTGTTCCGGTATCACCATCTGGCACTGGAAATACATTTAATTTATTTATAATATCTTTATGATTAGATAAATTATTTGCGCCTAATTGAATCATCTTTATTAATAAAACGCTATCTATTTTATTAACTTTCACAATTAAATCCTCCTCTAAACCCAACAAGATCCTATTCATTAATAAAAAGTGCTAAGTAATATTTAAAATCGTACTACTATATTGTACATATAATTTACAATAAGGAAAAGAATACCCCTTTTTATTTCGAATTTATTCTTATTATGAGCAAATGGAAGAAAAATTAAATTGCATTATTGGATTTGATATGATAAATTAAATAAGTATGAAATGACACATGTATGTTAAGGAGGGGTTTGTATGTCAAGAAAATGTGTTATTACTGGACGTAAAACAGGAACTGGAAATAACCGTTCACACGCGATGAATGCAAATAAACGTAAATGGAAAGCAAATGTACAAAAAGTAAGAATTATGGTAGATGGCAAACCAAAACGAGTATATGTATCAGCACGTGCGTTAAAATCAGGTAAAATTAAAAGAGTATAAGTCAAGACTTAATAATTTATCGTTAAGTAGATATTGAATATACCATGTCAAAAAGCACCCATTCGATTGGGTGCTTTTTTAGTTCTTTAAGTAAAAAGTGTTCGAGATAGATAAAACTCTAAAAAAATCTGGGGGATGTAATGAATGTGTTAGAATAAGTGTACTGAATTAGTCCTTTTTGAACATCCCCATTATTACACGAACGAAACCACCGATAAATCTTGGGAGCTTAATCGTATAAAACTTCATTTACTCCTCCTCCTAATCACTTAAAAACGAATAATATAAAATTATACTCACGCTCTTCTACTATAATCTTATGCAGAGAAAACAATTATATGATTTTTAATGAAAAGAAAGAGGTAAATTACTTAACTTTCGCAAAGTGAAATTTGGGATGGAACCATTGAAAAAAGTGGAAACACACTTCCAAAACTAACTTTGGATAACAGGTTATTCTTTTGAAATTCTGGAATATCCAGAAGCAAGGGCTTTTTCAACATTTGAAGTAAACTGTGCAGTAGTGAAAATTTAAAACTAGTAACGCTTCGTTGATTTCCGTCGTGGAAATAACGAAGCTACAAAGCAGAATACCGCTACGGAAATACACTACGCTTTCCGTGGGCGGCTGTTGAGCCCCTTCGTGCTACGCACTTGGGTCTCACCTAGGCCTGTCCTCCCACAGGAGTCTCCGTGTATTTCCTTCGCTGGGTGTGTTTGGTAAACAGCTCTACACAGTTTGTTACTACTATCTCTATGGTTGATTGGAGCCGGAGGGCAGTCGACTCCTGCAGGAAAAGCACGTGTCTGAAGACTCAGAAGCAGCGGTTTTCTGCTTCAGAGGCTGAAGCCGTGCCCGCGGAAAGCGTACTGCCCGGAGGCGGAAATCAACGGTGCAGTAGCGAGGTTAACCGAAAAATTATCAACTTAAGTTACTGCGCAGTTTATGGATATTGTATAAAAACCTCAAATCTTTTACATGAGAAGCGTTACTCAGTCTTTATTAAGCTTAATCTAACCACCTTGTATGAAGATGTAAAAATTGAGTTATTCATTAATCGCTTTTCTTAAATCCTCTATTGCTTTTTTTCTATCACTTTCATTAAAAATCGCACTTCCTGCAACAAGTACATCAGCTCCAGCATCTGTACATAACTTTGCAGTTTCTACATTTACTCCGCCGTCAATTTCAATTTCATAGTTATAATTATTTTTTTCTCTAAGTTCCGCAATTGCTTTTATTTTTGGAATCATTTCATGAATAAATGATTGACCACCAAAACCAGGATTCACTGTCATAATTAATACAAGATCAACAT
>NZ_JBPPZG010000135.1:0-10308 GCF_051918545.1 Pseudogracilibacillus amylolyticus (SeqCode)
CGAATTAGATGAACACCGTTCTCCAATGCGAATTTGACAATTTGACGGCTTATCTTATGGTTTGTTTCTTTCATCCAGACAGATTCCTTGTTTTTCGATTTGCGAATAGCATCAAGTTTCTTCAAGCTCCCAAGTTTTCGTCTACGGGAGGCAAAGTGCCTTCTTCGATATGCTATTTTCTTTCCTGAGAAGAAGATAGATGTCGTTCCAATAGTAGCTACAGCAAGCTGGCGCAATCCGATATCAATGCCCATTGTGCTCGATGAAGCTTTATCAGCTTGCTTTTTCTCCACTTTAAAGGACAAGGCGATTGCGACAAACCACCGCCCGCTTTTTTCAAAAAGTTCTGCAGCGCCTTGTTTAACCTTGCCAGACAATAGTTTATCAAGCCACCGCCGCTGATGGTCTTTATGGACGACGGGCACACCAACCCGCTTTTCTAGTGTTGGAAAAGAAACTTTATATAACCCGTTTTCGCTTTCTACCTTAAAGTTTTGATTATTGAAGCTACACCACATACAACGAAACGTTTTCGCTTTCTGTTTTTTCTTTTTTGATTTTACTGTCCGAATCGTTTGATTGACAATAGCGGAAGGAAATGGCTCATCCGAATAGCGTTTAAATACTTTCGAAGTAGCTGTTTGGAGCTCGCCAAAACCCAAAAGCCAATTCGAAAAAGCGGTATTTATCGCTGTCATCTTACGGTACATTGCCATTTTCTCTTTTGTCGGTTTTTGAAGCTCTAACTTGAGTGTGATCGTTTGCAAGTTGCTCACCTCCTGCTTCAATTATAACATAAATAGAAACGTTTGTACCCCTTTTCAACATTAATTTCATGCATTTCTTAAGAAAAAAGAATTTCAAATACTTGAAGTGGTACAAACCTTCGTTTTTTGTACCACTCCGTATTTGACCTCACTTTCATCCCACGTCTAAAGATAGTGGGCTTTCCTGTTCGGAAAATCTGTAATAATAATGAAACAGTCTTTTTAGTGAAGGATGAAACTGATAGAGGGATGTTGAATAACGATTAAAAAATGATGAATTATCGTTAAGTAGAAGTTCTTAAGCATAATAAAAAGAGCTGCCACATAAAAAGGCAACTCTTATATTTTTTTACAGCATATGAATCGGTGTTCCTAATGCAACTTCAGCTGCTTCCATCGTAATTTCCCCTAATGTAGGGTGAGCATGGACTGTTAGCGCAATGTCTTCAGCAGTCATCCCAGCCTCAATTGCTAAACCAATTTCGGCGATCATATCCGATGCATTTGCACCTACTATTTGTCCACCAATTACTAGACCATCTTCTTCGCGAGTAATTAATTTTAAGAAACCATCACTTTCGTTTAGTGATAAAGCACGGCCATTAGCTGCAAATGGGAATTTGGAAGCTTTTATTTTAATTCCCTCATCTTTTGCTTCTTGTTCTGTGTATCCTACCGATGCCATTTCAGGATCTGAGAAAACTACTGCTGGCATGCCGATATAGTCAATTTCAGATTTTTTACCACTAATTGCTTCCGCAGCAACTATTCCTTCATAAGAAGCTTTATGTGCGAGTGGTAGACCTGCAACAATATCTCCAATTGCATAAATATTATCTACATTAGTACGACATTGTTTATCTATTTTAATAAGCCCACGATCATCAACTTCAATTCCTACTTGCTCTAGGCCAATTTCCTTTGTGTTCGGTTTACGACCAACAGTAACAAGTACATAATCCGCTTCAACTGTCTTTTCCGCTCCGTCAGCTTCATATGTAACTTTTACACCACTGTCAGATTCTTCAACACCTTTTGCCATCGCACTTGTTACAATTTCAACATCTTTTTTCTTAAGACGTTTTTTCACAACTGCTGTCATTTGTTTCTCAAATCCACCTAGGATCTCTTTTTCACCTTCGATAATCGTTACTTTAGTACCGAAGTTAGCGTAGGCAGAACCTAATTCAGTTCCAATATATCCCCCACCAATGACAACTAAGCTTTCTGGGATTTCTTTTAAGTTTAACCCACCAGTCGAGTCAAGTACTCGATCTGAAAAAGGAAAACTCGGGATTTCAATTGGTGTAGAACCAGTTGCAATAATACAGTTATTAAATGTATACGTTTGTGACTGTTTTTCATCCATTACTTTAGCGTGATTGTTGTCAACAAAATATACTTCACCTTTTACGATATCGACTTTATTTCCTTTTAATAATGATTCAACCCCAGATGTTAAACGATTTACAATGTTTCCTTTCCATTCTTGAACTTTGGAAAAGTCAACAGAAACATTTTCAGTTTTGATACCGATGTCTTCGTTTCCTTTTGCCGTCTCTGCTAAATGTCCAGCCTGAATTAACGCTTTTGAAGGGATACATCCAACATTTAAACATGTACCACCTAAATCAGCTTTATCTACAATTGTTACTTTTTGGCCAAGTTGAGCAGCTCGAATTGCAGCAACATACCCTCCAGGTCCTGCTCCAACTACTAGCGTATCTACTTCAATTGGAAAATCTCCTACTACCATTCCTCACGCCTCCATCATGATTAATTGTGGATCATTTAAAAGTCTTTTGATTTGATTTAGTGCAAGCTGTCCAGTAGCACCATCGACAATTCGATGGTCAAAACTTAGTGATAATGCAAGCACCGGTGCAACAACCACTTCGCCATTACGCACAACAGGTTTTTCAGCAATTCGACCGATTCCTAAAATAACCGCTTCTGGGTAATTTAAAACTGGCGTAAACCACTGACCACCTGCTGATCCAATATTTGTAATAGTATTGGAAGCACCTTTCATCTCCTCAGCTGTTAGTTTACCACTCCGAGCCTTCTCTGCCAACTCATTTATTTCTTTAGAAATTTCAAATAAAGATTTTCTATCCGCATCTTTTACAACAGGCACTAGTAAACCCTTATCTGTGTCAGCGGCAATTCCAATATTATAATAATGTTTATAAACAATCTCATCTGTTTCATCATCAACTGCTGCATTTAAGATCGGATATTTTTTCGATGCAGAAATCAATGCTTTAACGACATACGGTAAATATGTTAGTTTAATTTCTTGTTCAGCAGCAACCTCTTTAAATCTGTTTCGGTGTACAACTAATTCTGTAACATCAACCTCATCCATTAGAGTAACATGAGGTGCTTTTGTTTTCGAATTCACCATTGCTTTTGCAATTGCTTTTCTAATTCCACTCATTTTTTCTCGAGTTTCATCATAGTCACCTTGTCGTGTTGCAACTGGTTTTGAAGTTTCTGCACTTGTTTCTGTGCTTATTTCATCGGCTACTTCTTTGGAATCAACATCCATGTCGCCGGCTAAATATTTATCCACATCTTCTTTAAGGATCCGACCATTCTTGCCACTTCCTGTTACTTCTTGAATGATTACATTATTTTCACGAGCATATTTTCGAACAGACGGCATCGCAATTACGCGCTTATTAGAAACCGTTTCTTCTGGTTTTGCTACTTCTTGTTCTTGCTCGTCGCTATCAGCCTCTTCTTGTTCTACTTCTTGATTTTCTACTGCTTGCTGCTCTTCAGCAGAATCTTCATCATCCGACTCATAGCCTTCTGCATCGATGCTGATAAGTGGATCACCGACAACTGCGACTTCACCTTCTGCAACTTTTATTTTTAAAACTGTCCCCTCAACTGGAGACGGTATTTCAACTACCGCTTTATCATTTTGGACTTCACATAAAGGGTCATCTTCCTTTATTTCGTCCCCTTCTTTTACAAACCATTTTAAAATTTCACCTTCATGAATACCTTCACCAATATCTGGTAATTTAAATTCATAAGCCATCCGATTTAACCTCCTATCTCGTTTAAAAGTTCATTACTGCCTCGACTTTTTCCATAATATCTTTATGGTCTGGTAACCACGCATCTTCCACAGCCGCAAAAGAATAAACAGTGTCTGGGGCTGTGACTCGTAAAACAGGAGCTTCTAAATGTAAAATAGCACGCTCTTGAATTTCAGCAACAATATTAGCCGCTACTCCTGCTTGACGCTGTGCTTCCTGAACAACGACTGCACGGTTCGTTTTTTCAACAGATTTAATAATAGTTGGGATGTCAATTGGTGATACAGTACGTAAATCGATTACTTCCGCATTAATTCCTTTTTCCTCTAGTTCTGTCGCTGCTTTAAGGCAAGCGTGAACCATAGCACCGTAGGCAATTAATGTGACATCTTTTCCTTCTCGTTTTACATCTGCTTTACCAATCTCAATCGTATATTCTTCCTCAGGTACTTCTTCTCTAAACGAACGATATAACTTCATATGCTCTAAGAAAATAACTGGATCATTATCACGGATTGCAGAAATCAATAACCCTTTTGCGTCATAAGGAGTGGACGGAATTACTACCTTTAATCCAGGTTGCTGTGCAACTAGGCCTTCTAGTGAATCTGCATGTAGTTCAGGTGTTTGAACTCCACCACCGAATGGAGAACGAACTGTAATTGGAGATGAAAAGGTATTTCCTGTACGATACCGCATACGAGCCATTTGTCCATTAATGGAGTCCATTACTTCATATAAAAATCCAAAAAACTGGATCTCTGGAACAGGTCGATATCCTTCCAATGCTAGTCCAATTGAAAGTCCCCCAATTGCTGATTCGGCTAATGGCGTATCAAATACACGGTCTTTACCAAATTCTTTTTGCAAACCTTCTGTCGCTCGGAATACACCACCATTTTTCCCTACGTCTTCGCCGAAAATAAGCACATTCTCATCTTTTTTAAGTTCATTACGCATTGCATCGGTTATTGCTTGAATCATTGTCATTTGTGCCATTTTACTTCGACTCCTTTTCTCTATATTCCTTTAACTGTTCTTCAAGATTGTATGGTAACTTCTCATACATATTCTCGATCAACTCTGTCACTTTTTGTTTTGGATAAGCATCCGCCTGCTTAATCGCTTCTCTAATTTCTTCTTTCGCCCGTTCAATTACTTCATTTTCATCTTCTTCAGACCATAAGCCTTTATTTTCTAAATACGTTCGGAAGCGCACAAGTGGGTCTCTCTTTTCCCACTCCGTATCCAAGTCTTTCGTACGATATCTAGTAGGATCATCCCCTGCCATTGTATGTGGTCCATAACGATATGTTATCGTTTCAATTAATGTTGGTCCATCGCCGTTAGTCGCTTTTTTCCGTGCATACTCTGTAATTGCGTATACTGCTAACGGATCCATTCCATCTACTTGGAAGCCTTCAATACCTGCTGCAACAGCTTTTTGTGCGAGTGTTTTTGCATTTGTTTGCAGTTCTACAGGAACCGAAATCGCAAAGAAGTTATTTTGTACAAAGAAAATGGCTGGAGCCTGATATGCCCCCGCAAAGTTAATTCCTTCGTAAAAATCTCCTTGTGATGTTCCGCCATCGCCAGTGTAGGTAACTGCAACGGATTTTTTACCTCTTAGCTTCATCCCTAAAGCGACACCAGCTGCTTGCACATATTGAGCACCGATAATTATTTGTGGGCTTAATGCATTTACTCCTTCAGGCATTTGATTTCCATGATAATGGCCTTTGGAGAATAAGAATGCTTGATATAAAGGCAATCCATGCCATATTAATTGTGGTACATCCCGGTATCCCGGTAAAATAAAGTCTTCCTTCTCTAACGCAAACTGGCTAGCAATTTGTGATGCCTCTTGTCCAGCTGTAGGTGCATAAAACCCTAGTCTTCCTTGACGGTTTAAAGCGATTGAACGCTGATCCAATACTCTTGTATAGACCATTCTTGTCATTAATTCTTTTAATTCATCATCTGAAAGGTCTGGTACGTATTCTTCGTTAACAATCTCCCCATGTTTGTCTAGTACTTGAAACATTTCAAATTTACTTTCTATCTCTTGTAAGTTATGTTTCAATATCCTCACCTCTTCCTTTCCTACATATATAATAATTTATTCTTTACCATTTAAAGTAAAACTTTCATTTGTTTGAGCACTATTATGAAAGCCTTTTAGTCATCTGTTATATTAAAATGTAAAATCATAATAGTACAATTACAAGGTAATTATAGTGTAGCTCATTCACATGGAGAGGTCAATGTTTTTAATTGATTTAATTGGTTCTTTATTCTTTTTCTCCATTATTAATTTGTGTTATCTTAATTAAAAAATAATCTGTTACACTAAAAAGAGAAAACTGTACTAGTATAATAGATTGATTGTTTTCTGTATTAGCACACAATTTTCTACATTATATCTATACCCATAAAAAAAGGAGTTAAATCAACATTTTAATTTAACCCCTCTTGCTTCTTCTATTCATTTTCTTGAAACATATCATAATACTCTTGCTTTAATTCATTATAGAGAACTGTTTCCTTATTGAACGATTCATTTGCTTCTAAAACATCTTCATAACTGTCATTCACATTTTCAATAACAGAATATACTTGATTTTGATTAAAATCTTCTTCTTTAAATAATATGTATAACTCTTTCGTTAATCGAATTGAATCTGTATAATTTTTGTACACTTCTTCATACGAATCATAGCGATTAATCATCGTGTCATACATTTTTCTAGTCAATTCTTGTTGCTCTTCATCCGTGATTTTTTCGATTAAAGGTTCTATATTTTCAAAAGTTGCCTTTGAATCTTCTAAACTTGTCTTTTCCATTTTTAAGTACTCCGATCGTTTATCTAAAAGGTCAATCGCTTGATTCGCAAGTGTTTGAACCTTTTCATGATCATCAGAGCCTAAGCCAATGATTTCTTTATATAGCTCTTCATCTTCTTTCTCTAATTCAAAAACTTTTTCTTGGCTAGCTTCAAATTCTTTTTCAATGTCAATCGTTTCCTCTAAGTATGCATTAATTTCTTCAGTTACATCTTCTTCACCACATGCACTGATAAATAAAAGCATTGTAAATACAAACATTGATTTTAATAGCTTGTCCAATTGTAGATCCCCCTTCTATCTAAAAGTAACATTATGCAATAGTTATATCATACACTAAAGAAGTATATTTACAGTAGCAATTGTATGAATGTAAACGCCGAATTATGTTAAAATGGAAGCAAACTATGTTTAATAATCAATTTTTCTTAACGAACTGCAATTGCGCAGATTAATTTTTAAAATTAACATTAATCGTATGGAATAGGAGTATTAAGTATGCTATTAATGAAAGATATTGTTAGAGATGGACATCCAGCACTTCGAAAAAAATCAGAAGAAGTAAAATTACCACCAAGTGAAGAAGATATTAAAATACTAGACAAAATGATGGAGTTTTTAAAAAATAGCCAAAATGATGAGGTTGCCGAAAAATATAAATTACGTTCTGGTGTAGGTCTTGCTGCACCTCAAATTGGTGTCAACAAACAATTAATCGTCATTCATTTTACTTACAAAGAAAAACTATACAGTTATCAGCTTGTTAATCCAAAAGTTATTAGCCACTCCGTTGAAAAAGCATATTTAAATGGAGGGGAAGGTTGTTTATCGGTAGATGAAGCAATTGAGGGATATGTCGTCCGTCATGCACGAGTGACAGTGCGTGCCTTCGATAAGGAAGGAAACAAATTAAAATTAAGATTTAAAGGTTATCCTGCAATTGTCATTCAACATGAAATAGATCATTTGAATGGGATTATGTTCTATGACTATATAAATAAAAGAAATCCTTTCTATATCCCAGATAATGCCGTTGAAATTGATTAGTAAAAACAATAACTACTTAACTCTTTTTTAGGTTCATCATTTCATTCTACTCTTTTTACGTATATTATGATTCCTTTCGTGAAAAAATAAGAACAGAAAAATTCACAAATAAATATTTGCTAAAAATAATTGATATTTATTCCAATAAAAATGAAATCATATTATAATAAGATTAACAGGGATTGGATCGGCCTAAATTTTATCTTGCTTTTCTTCTTTTGAAGGGAGATGTGTAGGTGATGTTGAAACGCCTAAAAGAAAAGCTAAAGAGAAAATGGAAAGAGTTTTTGAAACAAGGACGTGTACCGACAACTGATAATAATACTACTATTCAAGGACATCGTGAGAAATAAACATGAAACGAAACTTTTTAAATTGAAGTAATTTTACGGAAAAATTAGATCGAATAAACGTTATAGGAGAGATAGAATGATTTTTAAGGTTTTATATCAAGAGCACGCTGATATTGCGCCTGTACGTGAACGCACAAAAAGCCTTTACGTAGAAGCAGATTCAGAGCGTGAAGTACGTCAAAAATTATCCAATCGCAATATTAATATCGAGTTTATCCAAGAATTAGATGAAATACATTTACAATATGAAAAAAAATCCGAAGTCTTTGCAATTGAGAGTGTCTAAATGAAATTTGTAAAGAATGACCAAACTGCCGTTTTTGCACTCGGCGGACTAGGCGAAATCGGAAAAAATATGTATTGTGTACAATTCCAGGACGAAATCATTATAATTGATGCCGGCATTAAGTTCCCAGAAGACGAACTACTTGGTATTGATTATGTTATTCCTGATTACACATACTTAGTGCAAAATCAAGACAAGATTAAAGGACTAATCATCACGCATGGGCATGAAGACCACATCGGTGGCATTCCCTATTTGTTGCGCGAAATAAATGTACCTATCTATGCTGGAAAACTCGCGATCGGACTTATAAGAAATAAGTTAGAAGAACATGGATTACTCAGAAATGCCAAATTAAATACAATTCAAGAAGAAGATATAATAAAATTCCGTAAAACTTCCGTTAGTTTCTTTCATGTTACACACAGTATTCCCGATTCTTTTGGTGTCGTTGTAAAAACACCATCTGGAAATATTGTTCAAACAGGTGACTTTAAATTCGACTTTACTCCTGTTGGAGAACCTGCTAATTTATCTAAAATGGCACAAATTGGCGAAGAAGGTGTACTATGTTTACTTTCAGATAGTACAAACAGTGAAGTCCCTGGATTTACGATGTCAGAACAAGTAGTACAAGAAAATATAAACGATATTTTTAGTAGAATTGATGAACGTCTCATTTTTGCAACTTTTGCTTCAAACATATACCGTTTGCAACAAGTTGTAGACGCTGCTGTAAAGCATAATAGAAAAGTCGCCGTTTTTGGTCGCAGCATGGAATCTGCTATTGAGATTGGTCGTGAATTAGGCTATATTGTTGCACCAAAAGATACTTTTATTGAGACAAATCAAATAAATCGTTTTCCTTCGAATGAAATTGCTATCCTTTGTACTGGTTCACAAGGAGAACCAATGGCAGCACTTTCTCGAATTGCAAATGGTACACATAGACAAATTTCAATTACACCTGGTGATACAGTTGTCTTTTCTTCCTCACCAATCCCTGGAAATAATGTGAGTGTAAGCAGAATCATCAACCAATTAATGCGTGCCGGTGCAGAAGTAATTCACGGTCCATTAAGTAATATTCATACTTCCGGACATGGCAGTCAGGATGAACAAAAATTAATGCTCCGTCTAATGAAACCGAAGTTTTTTATGCCAATTCACGGTGAATACCGCATGCTCAAAGAACACTCAAAGCTTGCTACCGCTTGTGGAGTAAATGAAAAAAATACGTTTATTTTAGATAACGGAGATGTGTTAGCACTAAATAAAGATAACGCAAATATCGCTGGGAAAATTCCATCCGGATCTGTTTATGTTGATGGCAGCGGAATTGGCGATATTGGAAACATCGTTCTTCGTGATCGTCGAATCCTATCTGAAGAAGGTTTGGTTATTATTGTAGTAAGTATTAATATGAAAGAATTTGAAATAGCCGCAGGACCAGACATAATTTCTCGAGGTTTTGTCTATATGCGGGAGTCAGAAGACTTGATAAACGAAGCGCAAAAACTGGTGTCAGATCATTTAAATAAAATCATGCGTCGCAAAACGAGCAAATGGTCTGAGATAAAAAATGAAATCATCGATACAATTGCACCACTTCTCTATGAAAAAACAAAGCGTCGACCGATGATTTTACCAATCATTATGGAAGTGTAAAACATACAAAAAACAGGTGAGGAAAAATTATTTTCCTCACCTGTTTTTTTGAATTGAATCTTTTCTAAAGAAAAGAGACTACGCATCCGTCCCTCCCACCGCAAAAGACTTACTGATGCACTAACCGTAAACTGTTGAGTAGTTGTCGGCTGTTTTGCACCGCAATTTTTTAAAATTTACAATGTGAAATTCCGCTCCGGAAATACACTGCGCTTTCCGCAGGCGGCTGTTGAGCCTTCCTTGTGCTAACGCACTGCGTTGTCTCACCTAGGCCTTTCCTCCTGCAGGAG
>NZ_JBPPZG010000136.1:0-10218 GCF_051918545.1 Pseudogracilibacillus amylolyticus (SeqCode)
TTTAAAACAGGCATACCGCTATCTAGCTTGATATGGTATAATTCCATATTGTAATTAACAAGATGAAGTTATGAAATAAAATATAGGAAAACGCTAGTTCAAGAGGATATTCCATTAAAGATTCTACCAGGTTAGGAAACTTGAATAAATGGGGATATAGTTCAGGATATAGAAAATGGTGAACTGTCAGTGAACCGAAATATATTTTTGTAGAGTTCCAATTAGGTCATATGCTACGTTTTGTTCCGCAAATGTTGTTTGGTTTTCAAGTAGTGAGGAGCCGATTATTTTAATCCGGAAAGAAACAGAGAATTTAATGGAATATCCTTCTATGTAATTAATTTAAATATAAAGGTATAGTAAAAACTTTAAAATAATTAGGTGGTGATCAAATTATGAGTAAAGTAAAAAAAGCAATTATTCCTGCAGCGGGGTTAGGTACTAGGTTTTTGCCTGCGACAAAGGCAATGCCAAAGGAAATGCTTCCAATTGTGGACAGACCAACAATTGAATATATTGTGGAAGAGGCTATTCAATCCGGAATTGAAGACATTATAATTGTTACGGGTAAAGGAAAACGTGCAATTGAAGACCACTTCGATAGAAATTTCGAATTAGAAGATAATTTAATGAGAAAAGAGAAGTTTGAAATGCTAGATAAGGTGAATCAATCTTCTAAAGTAGAAATTCATTATATTCGTCAAAAAGAGCCTAAAGGTCTAGGACATGCTGTATGGTGTGCACGTAAATTTATAGGAAATGAACCATTTGCAGTGCTATTAGGCGATGATATCGTTCTTTCAGAGAAACCAGGATTAAAACAATTAATTGAACAATATGATGAAACAAATACTTCAATAATAGGGGTGCAAAAAATTCCGGAAAACGAGACCCATCGTTATGGAATTATTGAGCCACTAACGATTGAAGGCAGACGTTACCAAGTAAGTAACTTTGTTGAAAAACCTGAAAAAGGTACTGCTCCTTCAAATCTAGCAATTATGGGACGTTATATATTAACCCCGGAAATCTTTGCCTTTCTTGATAAACAGGAAGCTGGAGCTGGTGGGGAGATTCAGTTGACTGATGCTATTCAGAAGTTGAATCAACTGCAGAATGTGTATGCCTATGATTTTGAAGGAAAGAGATACGATGTTGGGGAGAAGTTAGGGTTTATTCGTACAACTGTTGAGTTTGCTTTGAAAAGTGAAGAGTTTGGTGGAGAAGTAGAAGAGATGTTAAGGGAACTTCTTGCAGAACGAGTAAGAGTTTAGTAAAAAAGTTAAGAAATGATCAGTTCGCTTTAAGTCTTTTTATTTTATTAGTATTGCTTCTAAACGTCGCTTTACTTATTAAGTAAAAGATAGAAAAATCCCTGTAATTTTAGTAGGTTAGGAAACAATAAAAATCTTCGCCGTCTGCAAAAGTGCAACTAAGTCATTCACTCAAAGGCTCGACGTATGCTAATTTTTCTAATATGGAAACTTATTTTTTCTAGTACCAGATTCACCTAATCTTGGAAGAAATAGTACGATGAACCCTTTCCTAGCGTCTTGCCCAACAGGATATGATTTCCAGACATAAATTGACAAGAAGGGGTAAAAAAAGTATTAAAAATGGTATAATATTTATTGTTTTCTATTATTCGAGTTAGGGAGAATCTAAGATTGACGGAAAAGAAGAAGGTTCTATTCTTTATTTACCAAATGGGTGCTGGTGGAGCAGCAAGAACTTTATTAAATATAATTAATAATATAGATAGATTAAAGTTTGAACCTATACTAGTTACGTTAGACTTTAACGGGAACTATGAAGATAAAGTTAAATCAGATATAACGTTTATTAAATTAAATACGAAACGCTTAAGAAAAGCAATTATTCCACTAGCGAAGGTAATTAGAGAAGAGAAGGTAGATCTCGTTTTTAGTACGATACCAAACTATAATACGATAGCTATTCTGGCAAATTTCCTTTCTTTCACTCGAGCAAAGAATATTGTAAGAGAAGCAGATAATTTAGGTGGAAATACGATTACCAATCTAAAATTAATAGGATATGGATGGTTATATAAACTATCCAGTCAAGTTATTGCTTTATCAGAAGGTGTTAAAGAAAATCTAGTAAAACGGTACAAAATAAAACCTGAACATGTTAAAGTGATATATAATCCGATTGATTTAGAAAACATTCGACAAAGTATAGAGAATGGATCGGTGAAGAAAGAGCATTTTTCCTTATTTAAAGATGATAGAAAAACTATCATCACAGCTGGAAGACTAGTAAAACAAAAAGATCAAAAAACATTAATAAAAGCCTTTGAAAAAGTAAATCAAACAGTAAACGCTGATTTAGTAATTCTTGGCGAAGGCGAACTAGATAATGAGTTAAAAAAACTAGCGAAGGACCTTTCTATTCATGATAGGGTTCATTTTATTGGCTTTCAGCATAACCCATATATATTTTTTGAAAAGGCTGATTTATTTGTATTGACATCGATTCATGAAGGCTTTGGCCATGTAATTGCAGAAGCGCTGGCAACAGGAACTCCTGTCATCTCTACAAATTGTCAATCGGGGCCAAAAGAAGTGCTAGACGATGGTAAATATGGATTGCTTACGGAAGTAGGTAACGTTGAAGAGTTAGCTGGGAAAATGTTAAAGATTCTTTCTATGAATGAAGAAGAGTTATTACAGATTCAAGAAAAGGGTTATGAACGGGCTGCTGATTTTGATGCTCGTAATATTGTTAAACAGTATGAAGACACATTTATGGAAGTGATTGAGGGTATAAATCGAAGGGGATGAAAAAGAATGCTTACTCCTAGAAATGTTGTACACTTAACAACCGTACATCATCCATATGACCCAAGGATTTATCATAAAGAATGTTTATCACTTCATCGTGCAGGGTTTGACGTTACCTTAATTGCACCGGATACTAATGCCTCTTCCACGAATAAGTCTATTAAACATGTGTCAATTAAAAAGCACAAAAGCAGATTAGTGCGAATGTTCTTTGGGACATTCAACGCATACAGAAAGGCAAAGAAGTTAAATGCGGATGTTTATCATTTGCATGACCCAGAGCTAATTCCAGTAGGTTGGTTATTGAAAAAGAAAAACAATATAGTCATTTACGATATACATGAAGATTATGTAACAAGTATGATGCAAAAAGAATATGTTAATAAGAATCTAAGGAAAATGTTTTCCTTAATGTATAAGATTATAGAAAAACTTTTTATCAAAAATTTTGATTTGTGTTTAGCAGAAAAGTACTATAAAGATTTATACCCAAAGGGCTATTGTATCCTTAATTATCCAATCATAAATCAAAAGCTTTTAAAAATAAATCACAACAAACGTCAGAGTAGTAAGAAACTTCTGTATACTGGAAACGTGACCATAGAGCGTGGTGCTTTAATACATGCCATGTTACCTTTGATTGACGATTCCATTTCGGTACACTTTATCGGAAAGTGTTCCAAAAATTTGGCTGAAGAAATGATGAATACAGTGGGGGAGAAAAGCGATAGCATTACCATAGAAGGTATTAATCGGTTTGTCGAAAAAGATAAAATTGATTCTACATATGTTAATGAAGATTGGTTGGCTGGGTTAGCGATCTTTCCACCAACGGAACATTATATGAAAAAGGAATTAACGAAATTTTTTGAGTATATGAATGTAGGGCTTCCGATTATATGTTCGGATTTCCCTGTTTGGAAGAACTTTGTTGAAACATACAAATGTGGTATTGCTGTAAATCCACATAATCGTGATGAAATTGGACAAGCAATAGAATATCTAAGTAATCACCCAGATGAAGCAAGACAAATGGGTGAAAATGGAAAAGAAGCAATAAAGAAAAAGTTAAATTGGAATGAAGAAGAAAAGAAGTTAATTAACTGGTACAACCAACTGTTATCTAGGGTGTAATAGGAAAATAATGTATAAGGACTGTGGGGATAAATTGGGAGAAGAGAAGAGAATGCCAAAATCAAAACCTTTAGTATCAATTATAACACCAACTTTTAATTCAGAAAAATTTGTAGGTGAGACCATTTACTCTGTCTTAAATCAAACCTATTCGAATTGGGAAATGATTATTGTTGATGATTGTTCTACAGACCTTACGGTAGAACTCGTGAAAGAATATCAAAATTGGGATAACCGAATAAAACTGATTGAATTAGAAGAAAATGGTGGTGCAGCTATTGCTCGAAATGTAGCTATTAAACATGCAAAGGGTCGATTTATTGCCTTCTTGGATAGTGATGATCTCTGGTTACCAGAAAAACTAGAAAGGCAGTTAGAGTTCATGTTGAAAAAAGATATTGCATTTTCATTTACAAAATATATAAGGATTTATGAGAATGGGGAAGAAACAAAGGCAATTTCAAAAACCCCTAAATCTGTGGACTATGATTATCTAATGAAACACTGCGTTATTGGTTGTCTGACGGTTATGATAGATACCGAAAAAACAGGTGAAATTCAAATGACCAATATACGATCCAGACAAGATTATGCCCTATGGCTAACACTTACAAGGAAGGGGTTCCTTGCTTATGGCCTGCCAGAAGTATTAGCCAGATACCGTTTAGTAAAGGGCTCTGTATCTAGTAATAAATGGAAAGCAGCGAAGCAAAATTGGTATCTTTATCGGCACATTGAGAAACAAAGCCTGTCTAAAAGTATTTGGTACTTTTTGAATTACGCTTATACAGGAATTAAAACTCTTAATAAAAGAAAAGTGGAAAAGGAAGAAGTGTATCAGCCTGAATGGGTACAACAAAAACGCAGACAGGTTACAAAGATATAAGGAAGCATGATATTGTACATTAGATGGCGGTGTGGAAGATGTTACGTTTAATGAAAAAATCTGCAGTAGAAACAGTTGACTGGGTTTTATATAAATTACTAAGAACAGAGCAAAAAAAAGCAATTGCTAATCTGTTTACACAAAAACAGAAAGATGCCTTAAAAAAAATTCTTAAGCCTGGGAAAAAACAGGCGCAATTACGGAAAATAGAAAGAGTAAAGTATAGACTATATAATTTAGGATTTACAAAAAAGGCCTTAAAGGACTTATATGAATTTTATCAACAAGATGAGGATGCCTATTTGAAGCGTTTAGCAGCTTGGGAGTTAACGCTCTATTATGCAAATCAGTATAAGGAAGAGTCTGCAAGAAAATCCCTAGAATTTCTGCCCGAAGCAATTAAGAATTCTAAAGACAAAGCGTTACTTCGGAAAGCTGCTATAATAAAGGCGGAATGTCTTGAACTATTAAATAAATTAGAAGAGGCGAAAGATGTTATTTCACATGCTTTGGTCTCTAATAAGCATGCAGATCTTTATTTGGCTGCCGCAAATCTGGAGTCATCTATTACTGAAAAAGAGAAATGGTTAAATACAATATTTGATCAGTACCAAATAGAAAATATAGAAATTATGACCGATAAACCAACTATTTATGATGGATTAAAAGCTCGAATTAATCATACATCGGATGATGTCCAGGTTCCTTTACCCAAGGTATCGGTTATCATTCCTGTTTATAACTCGGAGAATTCTGTACAAACGGCAATCCAATCTTTATTAAAACAAACATGGAGTAATATAGAGATATTGGTGGTTGATGATTGTAGTACAGATTATACATTACAAATAGTAAGGGAATTTGCAAAAAAGGATAAAAGAATTAAGGTTTTATCTACAAAAACGAATAGCGGGGCATACGTGGCTCGTAATATTGCATTGGCACAGGCATCAGGAGAATTTGTAACCATTAATGACGGGGATGATTGGTCCCATCCGGAGAAGATTAAATCACAAGTAGAACATCTGATAAATAATCCAAAAGTTATTGGTAATTTCTCTCAACAAGCAAGAGCTACAGATGATCTTAAGTTTTATCGTCGGGGGAAACCAGGAATCTATATCTTTCCAAATATGTCTTCGTTTATGTTTCGAAGGCAACCAGTTGTGGAAAAGTTAGGTTTTTGGGATAGTGTTCGGTTTGCTGGTGATTCTGAGTTTGTTAAGCGGGTCAAACTTATTTTCGGTGAAAAATCCGTTGTTAATCTGAAGACAGCACCGTTATCTTTTCAGAGACAATCGGAAAGTTCTCTAACAGGTAGTTCAGCATTTGGATTTCCAGGCTTTTTTATGGGTGCCCGAAAAGAATATGCAGAGGCTCATGAACATTTTCATGCTACGAATAAAAATCTGAAATATGATTTTCCTCAAAAAGTTAGACCATTCCCAGTTCCTGAACCAATGTTACCAAATCGTAAAAGTAAAAAAGAAGAAGCTCACTTTGACGTCATAATTGCATCCGAATTTCGGCTATTAGGTGGAACTAATATGTCTAATTTGGAAGAAATTAAAGCTCAAAGGAAGTTGGGATTACGCACAGGACTTATACAAATGAATCGATATGATTTAAATTCTGTACAAGTGGTCAATCCGAAAATAAGAGAGTTAATTGATGGTGAGCGTGTTCAAATGATTGTTTACGGTGAAAAGGTTTCTTGCGATGTACTTATTATTAGACATCCACCTATTTTAGAGCATTGGCAAAAGTATATCCCACAAGTAGAGGCAAAGAAAATTCAGGTGATTGTAAACCAACCACCAAAACGAGAATATAGTTCCAATGGTGAGAGGTTATATGATATAAGGCATTGTGCTGATAATTTACGTAACTACTTTGGTAACACCGGCATTTGGCATACAATTGGTCCGCGTATTCGTGATATTTTAAATCAAAATCACAAAGAAGAATTAAAAGTCATCCATTTAGCTAAAAAAGATTGGGTCAACATTATTAACATAGATGAGTGGAAGCGAGAAAGTCGCCCAGTCAACGAGAAAATTGTAATTGGTCGTCATTCTAGGGATCAATATGTGAAATGGCCTAATGATAAAGAGCAGTTATTATCCATTTATCCTGATAACGATGATTATGAAATATTTGTCATGGGTGGAGCAAAATCACCTACAAAAATCCTTGGTGAACTTCCTTTAAATTGGAAAGTCTTTGGTTTTGGGGAATTAGAACCAAAAGACTTCTTAAAGAAATTAGACGTGTTCGTATATTACACGCATCCTGACTGGGTAGAAGCATTTGGTAGAGTGATTTTTGAAGCGATGGCAACGGGGGTACCGGTGATTATCTCACCAATTTATAAACCGTTATTTCAGGAAGCTGCTATATACGCAGAACCAAATGAAGTAAAAGAGAAGATAGACCAGTTGATGAAAGATGATGCCTTTTATAACGCACAAGTAAAAAAGGCTAAAAGATTTGTTCAACAACATTTCGGCTACGCTATGCATGCATCACGTTTGGAGGACGTTCGTAATGGAGCAATCGAATAACATTCAGGAAGAACTTAACGCTAAACGAAAACAGAATGAAAAATTATTAGAAAGCATCCATCAAAAAAGAAAAATACTAGAAGAAAAACAAGCTCAATTGGAGGATTCTACTAAAGAATTAAATCAACTAAAATCACAACTTCATTTGATAAAGCAAGGAAAACTATGGAACGCCTTCAAACATGCTAGAAGGGCTGCTAGACGTCATGCTGCATATCTTTCGGGAAGAAGAAATAGAAGGGAAATTATTGATCCTTCCATAAAAAAGAAAAAGGCAAAAAGACAAATTAAAAAGCTAAAATATAATTTAAATGAATTAGGATTTGAAAAAAAGGCATTGTTCGATTTAGAGAGGATTTTCCAAACAACGGATAATCGTTATTTAAAAAAACTTGCTGCATGGGAGTTAGCTTTATGGCATGCGAATAAATACTCAAAAGAAGGGGCTATAAGATCACTTTTCTATCTCTCTGAGGCTAAAAGAAAAACCAAGGATAAAGATTTTCTAAGGAAAATCGCTATAATGGAAGCCGAATGTCACTTATTACTTAATCAAATAGAAGAGGGTAAAGATGTTATCCGCAAAGCATTAATGAACGGAGAGCATGCGGATCTTTATTTAGCTGCGGCAAATTTGGAAAGTACTATTGAAGAAAAACTTAAATGGATTAATCGATCCTTAGATTTATATGGCATGGAACATATTGCGATGAAACAAGGAAACAAAGGGACATTATATGATGGTTTAACTACTTACATAAAAGAGAAAAAGGCGAAAAAAATCCCGAAAGTATCGATTATTATTCCAGTTTATAATGATGAAAAAGGGATAGTCACAGCAATGAAATCTGTATTAAAGCAAACATGGACTAATTTAGAGGTATTAGTAGTGGATGATTGTAGTACGGACAATACCGTAAACGTTGTGGAAGACTTTGCCCAAAAGGATTCAAGAGTAAAACTTCTTTCTACAGGAACGAATAGTGGTGCCTATGTTGCCCGTAATACTGCGTTGCAAATGGCTGTGGGTGAGTTTGTAACGATTAATGATGCGGATGATTGGTCCCATCCGGAAAAGATTGAAGCCCAAGCAACTCATTTACTCGAGAATGCGGAGATTATTGCAAATACATCCCAACAAGCCCGTCTTACAGATGATTTCATGTTTTACCGCAGAGGAAAAGCTGGTCAATATATCTTTGCCAATATGTCATCCCTTATGTTCCGACGTGAAGAAGTAATGGAAAGATTAGGATATTGGGATAGTGTCCGGTTCGGTGCGGATGGTGAGTTTAAGAAACGGTTAAAGAAGGCCTTTGGTGATGATTGTGTTGTCGATCTTTCGAGTGGTCCTTATTCCTTTCAAAGGCAAAGTAGTCATTCCCTTACTGGCAATGCGGTGTTCGGTTATCACGGATATTTCACAGGAGCAAGAAAAGAATACTTAGAGAGTTATCTTCATCATCAAAAAAATGCCGCTAACCTGTACTATCCGTTTCCAATGGAAAAGCGTTTATTTCCAGCACCTGAGCCCATGTTGCCAAATCGTGAGGAAAAGTCGAATGGAAAAAGACATTTTGATGTCGTCATCGCTTCTGATTTTCGCCTGCTAGGTGGTACAAATATGTCGAATATAGAGGAAATAAAGGCACAAAAAAAGCTTGGATTACGTACAGGATTAATTCAGATGTCACGTTATGATTTCCATTCTGAGAAACAAATGAATCCTGGTGTTCGTGAGTTAGTGGATGGGGAAAACGTACAAGTGCTCGTTTATGGGGAAAAAATAACGTGTGATGTACTAATTGTTAGGCACCCACCGATCTTACAAGAATGGCAAAAATATCTTCCAAAGATTGAAACACGTCGAGTATGTGTTATCGTCAATCAACCACCGAAAAGAGAATATAGTCAAAAAGGCCGAGTATTGTATGATATAAAACGATGTGCGAATCATTTGAAGGGTTATGTTGGAACAAAAGGTAAATGGTATCCAATCGGGCCACTTATCAGGGAGACATTGTTAAAAGAACATATGAAGGATTTAAAGTCTATTAAATTAGCAAGTGACGACTGGGTGAATATTATACATGTTGATGAGTGGAAAAGAGCTTCTTACCAAAAAGGAGATAAAATTAGAATTGGTCGTCATTCCCGTGATCAGTACGTAAAATGGCCGGACAATAAAAACGATTTATTAAGCCTTTATCCAGATTCTCCCGAGTATGAGATTCATGTTTTAGGTGGAGCGGAGTCACCTAAAAAGATACTCGGGGATCTTCCTTCCAATTGGAGGGTATATGAGTTTGGTGAACTTACTCCAAAAGACTTTTTAGCTAATCTAGATGTTTTTGTATACTATACATATCCAGATTGGGTGGAAGCCTTCGGAAGAGTTATTTTTGAAGCGATGGCTGTTGGTGTACCGGTTATTCTTCCACCAAGTTATGAAAAGTTATTTGGTGAGGCAGCTATCTATGCTTCAGCGAATGAAGTATTGGATAAAATAAATGATTTAATGACGGATGAGAAAGCCTATCAAGCTCAAGTGGAAAAAGCATTCGCATATGTTGAGGAAAACTTTGGGTATACCAAGCATGCACAGCGGTTGGAAGATTGCTTTGTTGATAAATTAGTTAGTGTCTAGCTCCAGCGCCCAGCGACTAGCGAGACTTCCTTCACCTCCGTGCGATAAAGAAGACTTGCCGACTGGTGAAACCAGAGGCTTAGTCGCACTTATACCCTTGTGGTGAAAGTCAACATCGACTCACTTCGTTCGTCGTGTTTCCTTTATCTCCTACGGAAGTGGAATGTCCGATTAAAACCGCCG
>NZ_JBPPZG010000137.1:0-10008 GCF_051918545.1 Pseudogracilibacillus amylolyticus (SeqCode)
TCGATAGAATTTTCACAACTTGTGACACATTCATCAACAGCCTCACGTTGTGCCTCTAAAATCCTTCTAACTATATCCCTAATACACTGATCATTACGCCCGTCATGATCAAATCGCTCTCTTTGACAACCCACAACAAAACAGCTCCTTTATTATTTTTGTAATTACAGTATCACTATATGTGGGGGATAGTTTATAGGTTGTTTTATAGTCTATTTTTGATAAAAATGAGTGAACTATCACGAATATAAAAGAAAATGTGCGGCTATCTTAGTATAAATATCGCTACCATTTTTCTGGCATCTAATATAATGATACTATCTAGCCAAGTCTTGGAAAGATAATTCCCAACCCATGATGAAAAGCCAGCTGATCACTGGCTTTTTTTATGTGTTAAGCAAAGATTTGTCTGTTTTTAGATTTACCTTTTGTTTGAATCAATGAAAAATTTAAACAAAATATTGAAATATGTGGCATAGTGTGCTAAATTCTATAACAACTGGAGTTTCTAAGGAATTAACGCTTCAAGCTAATTTTAATATTTTGTCATACTCGAACTACTGTTAACGTAAGCTTTTATTACTATAAATGATTTATTATTTTTAACCGCTTCCCAGATATAAATAATATAGCGAACAATGGGGGATAAAGGAATGACAGAAACAATATTAAATATAAATGAGTTGCGCACGCATTTTTTTACAGATGATGGAGAAATACCAGCCGTCGATGGTGTTAGTTTACATATCAATAAAGGTGAAATTGTCGGAATTGTTGGAGAGTCTGGCTGTGGAAAAAGTGTTACTTCTTTATCAATTATGCAATTAGTCCCTGATCCTCCTGGCAAAATTGTAAGCGGTAGCATTGACTTTAAAGGAGAAAATTTAGTAAATGTAAACAACAAAAGAATGAAAAAAATCCGTGGAAAAGAAATAGCAATGATTTTTCAGGAACCGATGACTTCACTTAATCCACTCTTTACGATCGGAAATCAATTAAGAGAGTCGATTCGAATTCATGAGAAAGTAAGTAAGAAAGAAGCACATCAAAAATCTATTAATCTATTAAAATTAGTTGGTTTACCAAGGGCAGAAGAAGTGATCAATGAGTACCCACATCAATTGTCCGGAGGGATGAGACAACGGGTTATGATTGCGATGGCGATGGCCTGTGAACCCGAGTTGCTCATTGCGGATGAACCGACAACCGCCTTAGATGTTACGATTCAAGCGCAAATATTAGATTTAATGCGTAAGTTAAATGCAGATAAAAATACCGCTATCCTATTAATTACTCACGATCTCGGTGTTGTCGCGGAAATGTGTGACCGGGTTATCGTCATGTATGCCGGTCAAGTGGTTGAAGAAGGAACGGTAAGAGATGTGCTGAAAAATCCTGAACATCCTTATACAAAAGGCCTTATCCGATCATTACCACGGTTGGATGAAAAAAATCAAAAACTATATTCCATAAATGGGACTGTTCCTAGACCGAAAATGGGGAGAACTGGGTGTCGTTTTGCCCCTAGATGTGAATTTGTATTCGGTAGATGTGTGAAAGAAAATCCAGAATTATATCCATTAGAAAATAACCGCTTAAGTAGGTGTTTTTTACACGAAGAGCTAAAAGGAGAGAAAGCAAAAAATGGCAAAGCCACTATTGGAAGTTAGCGGGTTAAAAAAACACTTCGATATTAAAGGCGGAGTATTTGGAAGAACAATCGGAAAAGTAAAAGCAGTAAATGATATTTCTTTTACCGTCATGGAAGGTGAAATACTAGGAATTGTCGGCGAATCTGGCTGTGGAAAGTCAACTACAGGAAAAGCAATTTTACGTCTAATAGAACCGACGGAAGGTACAGTTAAGTTTGAAGATCATGATATTACGAAATTAAGTGATGAGGAAATGCGTAAATTAAGACGGGATATGCAAATGATCTTCCAAGATCCTTATGCATCACTTAATCCAAGGCATACAGTAGAGAAAATTATTTCAGAACCTTTATTAGTACATGGATTAAAGTCTGATGAAAAGCGTAAAGAAAGAGTGCATGAATTGTTAGAAGTTGTAGGTCTTAGTTCGTATCATGCCTACCGTTATCCACATCAATTTAGTGGTGGACAAAGACAGCGAATAGGAATTGCCAGAGCTTTGGCAAATAATCCGAAACTTATTATCTGTGATGAGCCTGTATCGGCATTGGATGTTTCTGTTCAGTCACAAATATTAAATTTAATGAATGAACTTCGCGATAATTTTAATTTAACTTACATATTTATTGCCCATGACCTAAGTGTGGTTAAGCATATAAGTGATCGAGTTGGCGTTATGTACCTCGGAAATTTGGTGGAATTAACTGATAAAGAAAAACTTTATGAAGATCCGAAACATCCATATACACAGGCATTATTGTCTGCAGTACCCTCGCTTGATCCTGACATTAAAAAAGAGAGGATCATTCTTGAAGGAGATGTACCTAATCCGGCAAATCCACCAAAAGGCTGTGTATTCCATACACGATGTCCGAAAGCACTGGATATTTGTAAAATAGAAAAACCAGTTTTTGCTGAAGTGGAAGATCATCATTTTGTAGCTTGTCATTTATATGACTAAGCAAAGAATGATTTATCTTATATAGCAAATGCCAATTAGTGAAGCAAGGCATTTGCAAAAATCTAATAAGGGGGAAAATCAATGAAATTGAGAGGCTCATTTTTGTTGATGCTCCTGGTCTCGCTCGTTCTTATTTTAGGAGCATGCGGTGGCGGAGGAGATGAAGAGTCGGATGCTGATTCATCAGGTAGTTCTGAAACAACTGATGAGAGTGGCGAGGAAGCAGGGGATAGTGATGGGGAAAAGACATTAATATTTGCTAGAGGTGGGGACTCTGAGAGTTTAGACCCTGGCAGTACATCAGATGGAGAGTCTTCCCGGGTAACTCAGCAAGTTTTAGAAACGTTACTTACATTTGAAGCAGAATCATTTGAATTAGAGCCAGGACTTGCCCATGATTGGGAAGTTTCTGATGATGGACTGACGTATACTTTCTATCTAGAAGAAGGAGTTAAATTCCATGATGGAACGGATTTTAATGCGGAAGCGGTTAAAATCAACTTTGACCGTTTTGCAGATCCGGAACATGAATATGCGTTTGCTGATCATGAATACGTATATTTTATGTATGGTACAATGTTTGGCGGGCATAAAGGTGATGAAGGACATGTTGTTGACGAAGTAAAAGTAGTTGACGATTATACGGTGGAGTTTCATCTTAATAAACCTTTAGGGTTCTTCTTACAAAATATGGGTATGTCTTACTTTGCAATTACATCTCCGGCTGCATTAGAAGAATACGGACCGGAAATTAATGAAAATCCAGTGGGAACTGGACCATTCAAATTTGTTAGTTGGACAAAAAATGATTCTATCGTATTAGAAAAGAATGAAGACTACTGGAAGGAAGGGTTACCAAAGTTAGATAAAGTTATTTTTGAAGTAATACCTGATAATGCTGCAAGATTAATTGCATTAAGATCAGGTGATATTGACATTATGGATGGGTTAAATCCAGATGACGCAGCAGGGGTTGAATCAGACGATGATTTAATTTTATATAGTCGCGCTGAAAACAACTTTGGATATGTTGGATTCAACGTGCAAAAAGAACCGCTTGATAACGAGTTATTAAGACAGGCGATTAGCCATGCAATTGACCGTGAAGCAATTGTAGAGGCACTATATGCAGGCTACGGTACGGTTGCAAAAAACCCATTACCGCCTAGCTATTTAGGTTATAACGACGACGTAGAAGGTTATCAGTACGATGTTGACAAGGCGAAAGAGTTATTATCTGAGGCTGGATATGCAGACGGACTAGAAATTGACTTATGGACAATGCCTGTTGCAAGACCGTATATGCCAGATCCTGAAACAACAGCAGAAATTATTCAAAACAACCTTGCAGAAATCGGTGTTACGGTTAATATAGTTCGCGAAGAGTGGGCTCCATACTTAGAAAAGACGATGAATGGAGAACATCAAATTTATATGCTAGGTTGGTCAGGTACAAATGGGGATCCAGACTATTTTATTAGTAGTCTATTGCATGGTGATTTGATTGGAGACAGTAACCGCGAATTTTATCAAAATGAAGAAGTTGACAAACTTTTAAATGACGCAAAGGTAGAAATTGACCAAGATAAACGTGCTGAAATGTACAAAGAGGCTCAAGCTATTATCGCTGAAGATGTGCCGATGGTTCCATTAGTACATTCTACTCCGGTTATGGCATCATCAAATAAGGTGAAAAATTACGTCCCACATCCATCTACTAGTGAATCATTAGAAGAAGTGGACATAGAGTAAAAAGATTAGGGTAGTAGCAAATTCTACTACCCTAACTCTTTATTAAAGCTATTTTTAAAAAAAGTGTTTTTAACACAAAAACCATAAACTGTGACACTAAAAACATATAACACGGGCATATAGAGGCTAATCGTTCCCGTTATAGCGAGAATCCAAGGAGAACGGGCACAATAAAGTTCTAATCGTTCTCGTTTTAGCGAGAGTCCAAGGAGAACGGGCACAATAAAGTTCTAATCGTTACCCTTCTAAGAACAATACAATAAGTACGGTCACTTTAAGGAAATCGTTATCTTCCGCTTTGAAGGTAGGACGTCGTGCTTGCAGAAACGAAGTGTATTTCCGTAGCTGTGGAATAATTACTATCCGAAGTTATGTCGCAGTATACTTCAACTGCGAGTGGTCAAAAACATTTAACTAACGAAAGGGACTTTTTATAATTCTCTTTGCATATGAATTGAGGTGAAAAGATGCTCTCATATACGATGCGGCGTTTACTAATGTTAATTCCCGTTTTACTTGGAATGACTTTAGTTACATTCTCTATCGTTCATTTAATTCCAGGGAATCCCGCTCAAGTAATTTTAGGACAGGGCGCAACAGAAGCAGCAATTAAGGAATTAGAAGATAGTATGGGATTAAACGAACCATATTTTGTACAATATTTTATTTACCTTAAAGGGCTCTTGCAAGGTGACTTAGGAACATCGTTAAAAACAAAAACTGCAATTGCTAAAGAAATATGGCCATATATTGCAGCAACATTTGAATTAACGTTTTTTGCAATGTTATTTGCAGTGTTTGTAGGGGTAAATGCAGGGATTATTAGTGCATGGAAACAAAACTCTTGGTTTGACTTTTTAGCAATGTTTATCGCACTTGTCGGTGTGTCCATTCCCGTTTTTTGGCTAGCTTTAATGCAGCAATGGGTGTTTGCGCAAGAGTTAGGATGGTTTCCTGCAAACGGAAGGCAAAACAGCCGGGATCCTGTTGAAGCGATAACCTATTTTTATGTTATTGATACGATGATTAAGATGGATTTTGCAAAACTGGTTACAACACTTAAACATTTAGTGTTACCGAGTATTGCTTTAGGAACGATCCCAATGGCAATTATCGCCAGAATGACACGTTCAAGTATGTTAGAAGTAATGAATTCTGATTATATAAGAACTGTAAGGGCGAAGGGGTCTGGCCAGTTTTTAATCATCTATAAACATGCATTAAAAAATGCAATGATTCCGGTACTGACAGTTATTGGTCTTCAAACAGGTGTCTTATTAGGTGGGGCAATTCTTACAGAAACGATATTTAGTTGGCCTGGCATAGGACGTTATATATTTGAAGCGATTAATTTCCGGGATTATCCCGTAATTCAATCAGGTATTTTAGTCGTTGCAATAATATTCGTTTTTATAAATTTAATTGTTGATTTACTTTATACGTATATTGATCCAAGGATAAAATATTAGAAGGGGCTGATAATATGAGAAGTGAAGAAAAGATTGATGAAGCATTATCTGACCCCGTAGAATTCCCGGAAGAGGAAGAACCAAAGGCGACATCACCGTGGCGTGATACATATAGGCAACTACGTAAAAATAATTTCGCTATAGCTGGGTTTATCATTATTATCTTCTTCATTATATTGGGAATATTGGCTCCTTGGCTTACCCCATATGGATATGAAGAACAAGTATTAGTTAATCGATTAAAGCCACCCTCTTCTGATCACTGGTTAGGAACAGATGATGTCGGTAGAGATATATTTACTAGAATTGCATTTGGTGCTAGGATCTCACTTCAAGTTGGTTTTTTTGCAGTTTCGGGGGCACTTGTCTTTGGAACGCTATTAGGTGTGATTGCAGGTTATTTTGGTCGTTGGATTGATATGATTATTTCAAGAATATTTGATATTTTACTTGCTTTTCCAAGTATATTACTTGCGATAGCTATCGTTGCAATTTTAGGTGCATCTTTGCAAAATGCGTTAATTGCAATAGCTATAATTAATATACCGATTTTTGGAAGACTTGTCCGTTCTAAAGTAATAAGTTTACGTGAGGAAGAATTTGTGTTGGCGGCTAAAGCGCAAGGACTGAAAAATGGCCGCATCATTTTCCATCACATTTTACCAAATAGTTTAGCCCCAATCATTGTCCAAACAACATTGGGCTTTGGTACAGCAATCTTAGAAGCGGCAGCACTTGGGTTCTTGGGTCTAGGGGCTCAACCTCCGACACCGGAATGGGGGAAAATGTTAGCTGATTCAAGGGATTTTATCCAACTGGCTCCATGGACATTAATTGCTCCGGGGGTATCGATTATGTTAGTTGTTTTAGGCTTTAACTTAATAGGTGATGGATTAAGAGACGCCCTTGATCCAAAAATGAAAAATTAATAAATGTTATTTCGTGTAAAACTTGGAGATGAATTCATCCAAGTTTTATTTTTAATCGACAATTTTCGATATGTTGTTGTATTATTATAGGTTATTATGTATAATAATGCTAATTAAATAGACTGAATCTTTTATTTAGATTGAAGATTTTTGTTTAATTGAATGTTATGTGGGGGAAAATTCATGGGAAGAGAAGAGATGTTAGATTTTTTAAAAAGAATTGCTGATGGGATTTCTGTAATGTTTGGGAGTAACTGTGAGGTCGTTATACATGACTTGGAAAATAGTGAATCTTCTATCCTATATATAACGAACAGTCATGTTACAGAACGTGAAGTAGGGGATAAGCTGGATTTATTAGGAACAAGAGACATTGATGAGCTGTATAAAGGTGTAGATCTAGTTAATTTAAACGGGATTTCCAAAAATAATCATTTATTAAAATGCTCTACATTTCATGCTAAAGGGGAAGATTATCATTTTGCACTTGGCGTGAATTTTGATTACACAAATGTTCTCATGATTCAAAACTTAGTAAATGATTTTACTCGCGTAGGTGATAGTATTGAAATTGCAGCTAGTGAAAAAGATGAGAACTTAGAGCAAAAGTTAGATGAGTTTTATAATAATGCGGTAAATCATATTGGAAAACCAATTCCATTTATGAGAAAAAGAGAACGGGTAGAAATGATTCGATATTTACAAGATAAAGGGGCTTTTTCAATCCATAAAAGCATTCCGATTATTGCTGAAAAAATGAAGGTTTCACGATATACAATATACAATTATTTAAGAGAAATAAAAAATGAGCAGGCACACAAAGTATAATGCCTGCTCAATTTTAATGTTTTAGAAGTGACTTTGATGATCTTCGTCTAGCTCTCACACATGGAAGTACTGTTGGAGGTTAAATCAGTACTTGTTTTTCTATGATTTGTAATGAGAAAAATTTGTACTAAACGAATGGTACCTCTCCAAATGTGGGGAACCGTGCTTTGTTCGCTACACAAACTTGGAATGGACTTATTCATTCTCTCTTAATAGTGAAAAAATGGACTGTTTTCTTATTAAAGCAATTATCACAGCCATTGCGACAGAAATAAGGAAAAAAATGAATATCGCGGTTAAAGAAAAATAGTTTAAGTAATACATGAGTGAATACTCTGTGTGAGTTAACAAAATAGTATAGGAAAATATACAAAGTGCTAATAAGCTTGCAATGATAAAATAAAGTATCATTTCATAATAAAGTAAAAAATAGACATCTTTTTTCTTCATACCCATTGAAAGGTATATTCCCCATTCTTTCTTTTTGAGGTGATATTTACTATATACTACCACTGTAATGCTTAAGATAGATAGAATCACTGATGTGGCAAAAGCTAACTTACCCAATACACCAATAAAGACAGAAATTCTTGATCTGTTTGAGAAATCTAACGGAATATTTTGGTACAGACTTCCTGGCGTTATAGCGTTCAGTTTATGAATACTTGCTTCTATGTCTTCTATCTTTTCAGAAGTGATTTTTTCATCCAGATAAATATCAAGCTCATTGTATCCTTGAAAAATCCCATTATCTATTGCGGTTTGCTCATCCAGTAGAATAACTAAATTATCTTCTTCTATTTGATATGTATCATCTAATTCAATGGTGAATGGGCCATTATACACATCTGAAATTTTGTAATCCCATTTGTTCGTTTCATAACTCCCATTTGCATTATGTGTTCTTCTGACAAAAGTAATCGGTTCATCAACTAACCCCTCATTAGAATCGTCAATCGTACTTGGAATGTATAGGATAGCTTTATCCTTAAATTCCTTGTAGTCCTTTTCTGGAAAATACTTTACAAACTCGTTTTGATTCAGTAAAAGATATTTAACATTCGGAATGATCTGTTTCCCATCATATGTTAACGGTATTTCTTCCTGTTGATTAATCCAACTTTCTAAAGAAAAAGATATGATTTTTTCGTTTATTAGTGGATGTAAATCTACTAGAAAAGGTGTCTTTTGAACAAAAGTGATCCCTGATTTATTTTCTAGATCCTCAACATCCTTCGCCGAGAATGTTAATCCGGGTTTTGTAAGAACCGTTAAATTATCGATTATATCAAAGCTATATATTTCTTGGGAATTTAAATAATATTGATATCGTTTATCATCCCATAAACCAATAGTTTCTTTTTCAACGTAGATGGAAAAAATTATTATTAAGATTGAGAAAGTTATTGTTAGTATTATTAACAATGATTGTTTTGGATAGGTCATTGTTTGAGAAAAAATTTGCTTCACTGTAAAGTTATTTAATCGATCGGTAAATTTCAGTTCTTTATATGGGCGGATTTGCTCGCCCTTTAGGGTCTCATTTATTGTATGTTTTTTTAATCGCTTTATTTCATGTACAGCATTCCAAATGGTAATTAAAAATATAATCAACATATAAATCAACACTAGAATAAAACTCTGAACAGAGTCGGAAAAAGAATATTGACCAAATTGATACGTTTTAGTAATGATTACATAATGAAAGAGCAGTATAAATGGTATGGATATAATAACACTGCTAAAAAAAATAAACACATTTTGCGAAAGGAGTATTTTTAATAAATCTTTCTCTTTAGCTCCCATTGCTACAAGTAATGAAAACTTTTTTTGTTGTCCATTATAAAAGAAATAAAAAATACTATACATACATAAAAAGGAAGTGATTAATATAGAAATCTGAAAGATAAAAGAAACCATTGTAATATGCTCGTAATTCATTAAGCCCAAGGAAAATAGCCGCTCGTTTGTAAAGCCATCTTGTCCATTCTCTTCAATAAAAGTAGGTGCTCTTTGTTCTTTTTCTTTCAAGCTCCCTTTTAGCTTAATTAAAAACCTTGTATTACTACTTTCTGTTAAACTATTATTTTCAGATATTATTATATTAGGAAAATCATTTATTCCTTTTTCAACCTCTATAGGAACTGTCCATTTCGCAGAATAATCTTTGATAATACCAGTTAACGTTACATCTGTACTTTTACCATTTATAATAAGTTTTCTCTTTTCCCCTAGCTCCCAGTTTTCGTCTATAAGTGATAAATAGGTAGACTCTATAGCAATACCATTTTCGATAGACGGAAAATTTCCTTCGATAGTTTCTAATTTTCCGAGTTTTTGAGCATCATTGTCCATAGTTCCAACAGTAGCAGTGTGTCCTTCATGCAAATCTACTGTACCCAATAATTTAAATTGAC
>NZ_JBPPZG010000138.1:0-9998 GCF_051918545.1 Pseudogracilibacillus amylolyticus (SeqCode)
AATTACTTTCCTTACGATCCGAACGTATTTCACACGATAAAAATCATTTTTTGTTTCTTTGCCCTTTCTATAAGAAAAAGAATTTCGCCCGCTAAGCTTTTGGTAGACTTCCGATACATAGTCATCATTTGGTTTAACTTTTAATTTTATATGTAGATCTTTATAAACGACGAATCCATCAACAAATCTCCAGCCGGTGGTGTTTGTTTTCCCTTCAAAACTATCCATATCACCCTTACGAACGAAACGTACCTTTTTTGCTTTCCCGAACAATTTGCCGCTGAACGTATTCCAGGCTCTAGATGCTGTTTTTTGTGCAACGGCAGCGTTCACTTTGTTGCCGAAATGTTCGCGTATGGGCTTTATCCATTTGTGAGAGGCGTATTCCGTTAATTGGTACTTTTCTCTTAATTGTTTCAGTTTTTCCTGAATTGTTTTCTTTTCTGCTTTTAAGTGCTCATTTTTTGGATTCTTTTCTAACTTTCCAGATACTGCTTTATACTGACGAATCAACTTTTTATACGCTTTTTCACGCTTCATTTGGTGCTCCAGCTTTAAATATTCCCCTAAAATTGTATTGTACATTACTCTGCAGATTTCCAGTTCATCTTCGATGACAGAAAAAATGAGCGGATTATTTTCTAATTCCAAAGATAATACAAAACTGGGCGAAGTATTTTTCCCCATATTCGAACACCCCTTAACGAACGTTTGTTTTATATTCATTATACAATCTTTCGAACAAAAGGGCAACGCTCGTTCGGATGCTTTTCAACTTTTTTAATTTTTAAATTTTAAAATTGAATCAACCCATACCTAAAGGAGTGGGCTTTTGTTTTAAAGGTCTGTAAAGCGTATGAATGATGTGGGATATATAAAACTACTGTTTTATTTTATCTAATTCTTAAACGAAGTAAGTTACTCTGTTCAAGGGAAGCTTTTTTATGTGTGCATTTACTGGAGATATTTCATCTAGGAGAGAGCTGTTGCTACTATCATAGTAGCCATTTGTTGACCATTATAAGTATACCGATCAATATTTTGGTACAAGAAGCACCAGGCATTTTTAATAAAAAAGACGTAAAAGCTTAGTAAAGTCTTGCTAGTATATCACTCTATCTAAAACTTATATAAGCTTGGGTTCTAAAGCAACTTAAAATGTATAATTAAAATAACAAAAGCTCAGTTCTGTTACTACCAACAGGATTACAATTAGTGTAAAAGACGTAAAACACTCCTAAACTCCATTTCAAAACATTACAAAGTTTACTTTATACAACAGTTCATTGTCGTGATAAGTTATAAAAACATATGAAATTTATGTTAAAATAGGAACAAATTATAATTTATTTTTTTACTAATTTCCACACTGTACTAATTATTATTTTATGATTTAAACGAAATATCCTATTCGCGCGACATACATTTGTTCAAATCAAGTTAGTACACTTTTTTAATAAGAAGTCCCCCATCTTATAAAATGAAAAGGATGAAGCATTTTGAAGGAAAAAATTAAAAAAGACGATTTAGAAGTTTTGAAAGTAATTGCAGAGACTTTAAATCGTTCCTATGAATTAGAAGGGATGCTACAATCGGTTCTTTCCAAACTTTTAAAAGTAACAGGTTTAGAGACGGGATGGATTTTTCTCGTTGACGGTAAAAAACCACATTATACGTTCATGGCGAGCCACCATTTGCCGCCTGCTTTATCTTGGGGTAACTATAAGGCAATGTGCAATGGTACTTGCTATTGTTTGAATAATTATTGGGATGGCAAGTTAATGAAACCGATTAATATCATTGAATGTAAACGATTGAGAAATGCGATAATAAATGATTGGGGTAATACAAATGCTATTACCCACCATGCTACGGTACCCTTGTCAGATGGTGAAGAACAGTTTGGTATTTTAAATGTTGCTTCTCCAAATAAACAGTTTTTTTCAGAAGATGAATTAACACTGCTTGAATCAGTTGCTTATCAAATTGGCACCGCTATAAAACGTACAAAACTCTATCATTCTCAAATGAAACGTGCGGAAAGTTTAGCTTTACTAGACGAAGTAGTTCGTTATATCTCTGGTCTATCCAATTTTAATATGTTCCCACAAGAGGTGGTTAATCGATTACATCATGTTTTTCGATGGCCGTTTATTGCTTTCTACATAAAGGAAGGAAATGCGCTCAAACTTCATGCTAGTAATCAAACTAATAATAAGAATTATCAAGCAAATGAAATGCTACTAGATAACCTTCCTCATGATATTAAAAAATCTCTTTCCAAGAAGCAAATCATGCACAATATCGATGTCAGTTCAACAATGGATTTACTCGACCTTCCGGAATATCCATCTTCAATTATCGTACCTATTGTCGTGTCTCGGGAGGCAAAACAGGGAATCATTATTGTCGGAGGAAAATCATATAATTCGTTTTCTGCAAGTGATTTGGAAGTGTTAAAATTACTTGCTGATCATATTTCTATAGCTATTGAAGAGATGTTAATCAATGCAAAACAGCAAAAAATGCTAGTTCTAGAAGAAAGGAATAGACTTGCTAGAGATTTACATGATTCAGTAAATCAAAAACTTTTTTCTCTATCCTTAACGAGCAGAGCTGTTAAAGAAATGATACGAGAAGAAAATCATGAACTTCAGCATGCAATGGATCATATACAAGAAATGACACAGAGTGCACTCACTGAAATGAAATCGCTAATTTGGCAATTACGTCCAGTCGGCTTAGAAGGGGGTCTTATAACTGCATGGAAAAATTATGGTAGGAAACTTGGATTATCTGTTATAGACACAGTTCATGGTGTTTATAGTTTTCCAACAGAAATCGAAGAAGCACTTTGGCGAATTGGTCAAGAAGCTTTAAATAATGTTAAAAAACATGCTAACACACATAAAGTATTGATTAACTTACAATCAACGGTTAAAACAATTTTTCTAGAAATTTCTGATCAAGGAAAAGGCTTTAAATCAGATATGCAAGAAAGTCAATGGTCGTTAGGACTACATACAATGAAAGAACGTACTGAAAAGATTGGTGGGTCATTATTTATCCAAAGTAAAATCGATGAAGGGACTACTATTACAGTAGAAATCCCTTGGAGAAAAGAGTGAATTTACATGACAATAAGAGTACTGCTCGTCGATGATCATCAAGTTGTTATACAAGGGTTAAAATTCTTTTTGAATACGCAACAAGATATTGAAATTGTAGGCGAGGCAAACAATGGAAGAGAAGCGCTAGAAATAATCGAACAATTAACACCTCATATCGTTTTAATAGACTTAGTAATGCCCGTAATGGACGGAATCGAAACAACAAGAAAAATAACCGAACGATATCCCTTTGTAAAGGTCATTGTGTTAACAAGTTTCTCTGACCAAAATTATGTTTTACCAGCATTAAGGGCCGGTGCAGTTGCCTATCAACTCAAGGATATTGAACCAGATGAATTAGTTAAAACAATCCATTCGGCTTATCGCGGCGAGCAGCAACTTCATCCGAAAGCGATGAAGTTGCTTTTATCTCATGTGGCAGATGAAACGAACGAAATAAACGAACGAAATTTAGCTTCATTATCACCTCGTGAAATGGATGTTCTTCATCAAATATCTCTTGGAAAAAATAATAAACAAATAGCTACTAAACTTTATATTACCGAAAAAACGGTAAAAACACATGTTAGTAGCATCTTGAGCAAATTAGAATTAAACGATCGTACACAGGCTGCAATTTTTGCATTAAAAAATAATTTATTTGATCATTCAGACTAAAGTTGTAACGAACCCTACTAATTAAGTAGGGTTTTCTTTTGCAAGTTATTCATTCGTTGTACTGAAGACAGCTGCATTATTTATTTGTAAGATAAGGTTACTAGAAAGCAATTCAAAACGAATCTCGTCTTAATAAATAACAGAAAAGAGGTGTCAATGTTCTTGAGTCAATTAGAAACAGTAAAGAAAGAAAAAAAAGAGGATATCGACGAACAAAAAGAAAATCTCTTAACGAAAAGTTTTTTACTCGTTTGTATGTCTGCACTATTCTTTTGGACATCTGTATTTTTCCATGGAGCTTTATTCCCTCTTTATTTAGATGGACATGGTTATTCAGAATCAACAGTTGGTTTTGTTGTTGGTTCCGGCGCTTTAGCGGCATTAGTCGGAAGAGTATTGTCTGGTTGGGCCGTCGATAAATGGGGAACTCGTAAATTTGTGTTCTGGGGAGCAATCGCATGGGCATTCACTTCACCATTCATGGCTTTGACGACAAACATCTTTTTGTTAACTTTTTTTCGGCTCATCCAAGGATTTGGTCTAGCAATTTTTTTAAACGCTTCTTTGGCTCAAATGGCAAAAGTAGCTCCAGAAGAAAAGAGAGGAGCAGCCGTTGGTTGGTGGGGTATTACAAATAATTTATCCAGTGCAGTTGGACCAGTGATTGCAATTTGGATCATGCAAGATTTTGGTTGGTTTATTACTTTTGTGACTGCTGGAATAACTGCATTAATAAGTGCTATTTTAGGTCTTGTTCCATCTAAAGAATCGCAAAAAAGCAAAATGGATTCAGAAAACGACAATAAATTTCGCGTGTTCTCACCAAAAGCTGTTTTACCAGGGGTGGTTGGTGCTACGTTAGGTTTTGCATCTGGGGGGTATATTACATTTGCACCACTCATTGCCAAAGATCTTGGTTTATCAAATGTAGGAATTTATTTGATGGTGCTCGCAATTGCAATGGTACTTGCTAGAATGACATTTGGTTCACTTTCAGATAAAAAAGGCAGGATATGGGCGATCTTACCTGGTCTCCTATTAATAATCTTGTCGATGATTTTAATCGGTATGATCAACCATCCACTACTGGCACTCATTGTTCCCTTTATGTTTGGTTTAGGTATTGGGGGCGCAATGCCTGGCCTCATAGCTTGGACGTTAGACAGGACAAAAGCGACAGAATCAGGTTTAGCTGGAAGTACGTTTTATTTCATATATGAAATTGGTATGTTTTTTGGACCATTCATTTTAGGAATATTACTTGAGGTAGGCAATTATTATAGTTATCTCGTTATCGCAGCCATTATCTTTATTGTAATGCTATTTTATTTATATTCGCTTCGTCAAGACAAAATAATATAAAGGAGAAAATCAAATTGAATCTAGGTCATGTATTAATTTTCGGTGGTACAGGTATGCTTCAAGAAGCGTCTGGTTGGATTGCAAAACATGCAGAGCATACAATCACGTTTGGGAGAAATAAACATAGACTTTCTCAACTATATAGAAAGTATGGCGAACAAGGATTAGAAGTTCGAGTTTTGGATTATACAGATAACAAGTGGTTAAAAGAGGAGATTATTCATTCATTTATAAAGCACGGTCCAATTAATATGGTTGTTGCTTGGATTCACGGGACAGCTCCAAATGCAATTCAAACAATAATAAAGCTAATATCCACACTTCAGGAAAACAAACAATGGACGTTAGTTATTATTAAAAGTAGTGGTGATTTAGCCAAAATTATAACACCGGTAAACAATACGGAAAAAAATTGTAACATAAAAGAAGTGCAACTAGGTTTTATTTATAATGAAACTACCTCACGTTGGCTAACCCATAAAGAAATATCTGAAGGAACTATCCGAGCGATTAAAGGAAATGAAAATAATACAATTGTTGGTACATTAGAACCCTGGGATCAAAGACCATAAAACCCTATTAAATGATTAAAAGAAAACCAATCCTATTCCCTAGTCTTTCTCTATTAACAGGCTCCCACGACTCTCCGAAACCTGCTAGAAGGGAAAATACCTGTTTTGTCCGAACTATATATCCAGCCCAAATTAAAAATATACCAATTACTAAGCCGATTGCCATTTCAGTTCCCATTTGTACACTTCTCTCAACAAACCCTTAACACTAAGAGTAATCTTACAACAAAAAACCTACATTTATTAAATGACAAATACAAATATATCTTGAAGAAAAAAGGGAGTTGTTTCTCCCTTTTAAATATAGCCCCTCTTTCAGGCTAGTAAAACTGTTATCACTATTTACTGCTAAGTGATCTAGCACTTCGATGCCTAGTAACTCATTATAAATGTTCATGTCAAGTTAACTCTCAGTTTAATTAACTCAGAAAATTGTATAATTCGAAAATTAAAAGGAATAATATCTCCTTAAACAGACTTTCATACTGCCAGCAAGGAGGAAATAATAATGTCAGATGATGATTCTAAAGATCTACAGGAAGATTCGATTGATCTATCAAGACGATCATTTCTTAAAAACACAGGAATAGCAGCCGGTGGGGTCGTTGGCGGGGCCTTGTTAGGGGGACTTGTTGGAAACCCTTTTAAAACAAAAGAAGAGATGCCTGCACCACTCAAAATAGATTACACAGAAGCACGACAGTTTTTTAAGCGAAAAGATGATTTTGAAGTGCTTTCCATGGCGACTGAACGTATTTTCCCTGAAGACGATATCGGACCAGGTGCTATTAAACTAGGGGTGCCCTACTATATAGACCGTCAATTAGCCGGTTTATGGGGTGTAAATGCTAAGGAATACAGAGAAGGCCCGTTTTATGAAGGGGAGCCAAATCAAGGATACCAAAATCGTTTAAACCGCCAGGAAATCTTTCAAATCGGTATAAAAGCGATAAAGGATCATAGTGAAAAAGAATATGATGGAAAATTTCAGGATTTAGATGGTGAACAACAAGATAAAATTCTGAAAGCTCTCGAGGAAGATGACATTAAAATGACGGGCATTCATTCCAGTATATTTTTTGACCTTTTGCGGACAGCAACTTTGGAGGGGGTCTACGCTGATCCATCATATGGCGGAAATAAAAATATGGATGGATGGAAAATGAAGGAGTATCCAGGAGCGCAATTAAGTTATTTCGATGATGTTGAAAATGAGGATTTTATAAAAATAAAACCAAAGGCTTTAAATGATTATCAATAAAAGATGAGGAGGATGTGACCATGGCGGAAATATTGGATAAAGTGGATGTTGTAACAATTGGAGTAGGCTGGACCGGTGGGATAGTCGCCGCAGAGTTATCCAAACAAGGACATAAAGTTGTAGGATTAGAGCGCGGCGGAGACAGAAATACGAGTGATTTTTCTTTAAAATATGATGAGCTACGTTATGCCCTTCGTTATGAATTAATGCAGGATCTTTCACGGGAGACTTTAACATTTAGAAACAACATCAAACAAAGGGCTCTGCCCATGAGACAATATGGTTCTTTTTTGTTAGGTAATGGTGTCGGTGGTGCTGGTGTTCATTGGAATGGTCTGTTGGATCGCTTTTTGCCTTATGATTTTGAAATTAGATCAAAAACAATTGATAAGTATGGCAAAAAAAAGATCCCATCTGATGTACCCGTTCAGGATTGGGGAATTACATACGATGAAATGGAGCCCTATTACGATCAATTTGAAAAAATGGCTGGAATATCCGGTGAGGAAACACCCAATCGCGGGCCTAGATCAAATGACTTTCCTACCGGCCCAATGAAAAGTACACCCATGTTGGATCTTTTTAAAGAGACAACAAAAAAAATGGGACTTGATCCCTTTCAATCACCATCAGCAAATACATCTGAGAGATATGAAAACCCGGATGGCATTGTTAAGAACCCCTGTCAGTATAATGGTTTTTGTGAACGATTCGGATGTGAATACGGAGCGAAAGCATCACCTATAATAACGGTTATACCCACTGCACAGAAAACCGGGAATTTTGAATTGCGTACAAACTCTGAAGTCATTGAAATACTCCATAAAGGAGGAAAGGCTACCGGAGTCAAATATGTGGATACATTAACAGGGATAGAGTATGAACAACCCGCTGATGTAGTAGTGTTAACAAGTTACACATTTAACAATAGTAGATTATTACTTTTATCCAAACTAGGAACACCCTACGATCCAAAAACACAAAAAGGGGTTATTGGCAAAAACTATTGTTATCAAATAGATGTTGGAACTACCGGATTCTTCAATGATAAAAAATTTAATGTTTATATGGGATCTGGGGCGCTTGCAGCCACACTTGATAATTATAATGGCGATAATTTTGATCATACTGATCTAGATTTCATTCATGGAGGCTCCATTACCGTGGCACAATCAGCCGCGAGGCCAATCAACAACAATAATGTGCCCCCTGGTACACCAAGTTGGGGAAAAGAATTTAAAAAACAATCCATTAAATATTTTAACAGGTCATTCGGTCTTTATTCAGAAGGTGCGTCATTACCCCATATCCATAATTACTTGGATCTTGATCCAACATACAAAGACGTATACGGAAGGCCGCTTATCAGACTAACGTATGACTACTCCGATTCGGATAGAAATCGCGGACACTTTTTAAGTGAAAAGATCCGTGAAATCGTCAAAGAGATGGGTGCAGATTTTTTATCTGAACCTGATGAATTAGATCATTATGATATTAGACCGTATCAAGCCACTCACAATACAGGAGGAGTTATTATGGGTGATGATCCAGCAACTTCTGCAGTTAATTCATATTTACAAATGTGGGATGCTGATAATGTATTTGTAGTCGGCGGCTCGGCATACCCCCACCATAGCGGATATAATGCTACGGGTACTATGGGAGCCTTGGCATATAGAGCGTCAGAGGGTATCATGAATTATTTTAAAAAAGGCGGCCAATTGGTCTGAAATGTAACAATCAAGGTTCTTTCTGACTAGACTCTGGTCCGTACAATATTGATTATTTTGTATGAATTTCCTTACAACTAGCCAAACTAATCGATCAAATTACATTTTTTTAGAAGGAGGAAATATTTTGAGTAGTAAATGGATGATGAAGGTAACTGCGCTTGTTTTGTCTTTAGTATTTATTACAGCTTGCGGAATGAATAATAAAAATCAGGCCCCTGCGGATAATCAGCCTCCGCCAATTGAGGATACTAGCAACAGAATAAACGATTCAGATTATCCGACGGAACTTGAACGGAACTTTGAAAAAGATATTAACGAAGAAAATATGAACAATCATAGAATTACACCAAATCAACCTAATGACAACAATGACAAGCTTCAAAATGATGAACGGAATGAAAGACTAAAACCCAACAATCGTAATATGAATGATCAACGACCCTAATGTAAGGATATCGATAGCCATTCATAACAAGACACTTAGAGTATCCCCTATATAACTTTGCACCTTCAATAATATTAATATTTATTCACGTGTTCCTCCGCTGGTACATTAGGATTCGGCTCAACGTTTTTCGGAGTTCTTTGAGGTATAAAAATAAGCCAGTAGTGAGAATCGAACTCACATCGTCGCCTTACCATGGCGATGTTTTACCATTAAACTATACCGGCAAGTAAGAAAGTCGTCACTGGAAACAGAAAGTTTAAAAATAAATAACAGCCAAAACTGTTGATACAATAGGGTTTCCATGGTGAAATATTCAAATGATGTTTATCTTGCCATGGAAGTGCTCTACCTGCTGAGCTATGGAAGCATAAAATGGCTCCACAGGTAGGGTTCGAACCTACGACCGATCGGTTAACAGCCGATTGCTCTACCACTGAGCTACTGTGGAATATGTTTAATATAAAGGTTTATTTTATTAAATTTAATACTTATAGAGCACATCGTGCATTCGCACTTCTCACAAGCCTAATTTGAGAGTCAGCTTGCTCTATCTTTATTTATTTTATCTACTATTAATATAGCTTATTATATTTAAAATCTCAACCAAAAGTGGTCTGTAAAAAAATAAACATCCACGAGTATAAAACTCGTAGACATTTATTGATGGAGCCTAGCGGGATCGAACCGCTGACCTCCTGCGTGCAAGGCAGGCGCTCTCCCAGCTGAGCTAAGGCCCCAAAAGTATGTAAATTCATAGATGGTGGGCCTGAGTGGACTCGAACCACCGACCTCACGCTTATCAGGCGTGCGCTCTAACCAGCTGAGCTACAG
>NZ_JBPPZG010000139.1:0-9966 GCF_051918545.1 Pseudogracilibacillus amylolyticus (SeqCode)
TGAAATGACCGATCAGCTGATTGATTTAGCAGCAGACGCTGATGAAGCATCGTTTGAACGTCATCCGCTAAATGTACAAGACTTTGAACGATATAAAGAGGATGATTTTGATTTTACCGTCTGGAAAAAAGAAGCGGAGAATCACTATGAGCAGCTTGAATCGATTAGTGAACAATTCAGGGTATATGAACAAACGAAAAAAGAGATTGCCGAGACAGAAAAAGTCATCGCAGACACGCAACTTGACATCGATCAAATGAAACAAGACGAAAAAGATTGGGAACAAGTTTTTGAAAAAGATAAACAGGATAAAATCAATGAAATTCATGCATGGGTAGAAACACATTCCTTTTTTAATATCAATGCAGATATGTTACAACAAACGTCACGTGATCTATTAAGGTTGTATGAGCCAACACCTTTTGAGGCAATTCGTACACCATTTTCACATGCAAGTCAAAACTATCAATTACGGGTAAACGAAACAATTGCAACGAAAAATGCGGAAGTCACAGCGATTCAACAAGAAATAAGAGAACAGGAAAGTGAGTTAGCTGAATGGAAGAAAGAACGTGATCCCGAGCCACCAAATCAACAGACAGAAACAAAAGAAGCTCGACAACGTCTTCAAGCAGCAAATCACCCGTATATTCCGTTTTACGAAGCGGTTGAATTTCAGGAACATGTTGATGATGATGTACGGAAAAGAATCGAAGCAGCACTTATCGATGCCGGACTACTGGACGCACTCATTACAAATGGAGACATTCCGATTGAACATGACCGTGTAATCAACCCGAATCCACAAATGATGGCCTACACCTTAGCAGATTATCTGTTTCCAGATGTGGACGAAAATACAAAAGTTAAAGCATCCCGAATTGATGACGTATTACGAAGTATTTTAGTAGAAAGTGATGAAAACGAAGCCGCTACGATCCGAATTGACGGCACATACAATATCGGACTTGTCGAAGGACATGCTGTTTCAATTGAAAATGTACGATATATTGGAAAAAATGCCCGTAAACGGTATAGAGAAGAACAAATACAGATCATTACAGCCGAGATTGAAAGGCTGAACGCAGAAAAACAGAATATACTAAAGGAAATCCAAGTGCTCGATAAAAAAGTGCATGCAGCACAAACAGCAATGGAGCTTTTCCCAAATGACGATGATTTACAGGAAAGTTTCGAACAGATTAAAAAATGCCGCTTTCAGATCACCCAACTGGAAGAACAACTGTATAGATATGATGAAAAAATGCGCAATACCCTTGATGTTTTTCAAGCAAAAAAACGAAAACTAGACGCTGAAACAAGAGGATTAAACATTACGTTTACCCATGAAGCTTATCAAGATGCCATTCGAATACAGCGTCACTATGAAAAAGAATTAAGTGATTTAGAAAAACTGCATGTAACGTATCGGCATGAACAAAAAAACAAAGACCAAGCGGAACAGCGACTTGCAGAATTAGAAAGCGAAGTCGATGAATTAAAAGGAGAAGTCAATCTTCTTGAAGATAAGAAAACTCGACTCGAACAAAATATCGCTGAAATCGAACGCCAATTACAAGCGCATGGAATGGAGGATATCCGCAAGCAAATTCAAGATGTACAAAGAGAAATCGCCGAAACAAATTCGGAACTTAATACGAATCGAAATGTGCTACCGAAAAAAGAAGCTCACCTTGAGACGGTAGAGAATGTCATTTTGGAGCAACAACAAAAATTAAGTTTTTCGAAAGTGATTATTGAAGCGTGGAAAAAATTGTATGAACAAGAAGTGGATTATGCATTTATAGCATTGCCTGATGACCATGAAGATGATAATTTAGCAAAATGGATTATTAAAAAATACAAACATCAATTGCAGGAGCAAGCCAAAATTGAGAAGCAATTAACGGATGTGTTTTACGAACAACAACCGAATTTAATGGAGTATCGCATGACAGATCATCAGACACCTATCCCTGATTTGGAAGACTTAACGGGAAACTGGACAGATGAACAAAATATTTTGTTGGAAAACTGGAAAAATAAAGCGACAAGACGGATTATTCAACTTGATTTTCAAGGGAAGCGCCTTAGCCCATACTTTGTCCAAGAAATGGTAGAAGAAGATCGCTCCAGACAGCAGAATATGTTAAACGAACAGGACCGCCAATTATATGAGGAAATTTTATTTGACTCTGTCGGGAAAAAATTAAGAAGTCGCATTCATCGAGCACAACAATGGACGAAAAAAATGAATGATCTCATGGTAAATAGTGACTCGACTTCTGGAATTTCTTTTTCCATCCAGTGGAAGCCGCGAACCGCTGAAACAGAAGATGAACTTGATACGAAAGAACTTGTTGACTTATTACGGAGAGATCCTCGTCTATTAAAAGAAGAAGATTTAAATCAAGTGATGGAACACTTCCGATCAAAAATCGCACGTGCGAAAGAGCTGATTGAAATAAAAGGCGAGGGAAACACACTCCTCCAAGTGTTAAAAGAAGTGCTTGATTACCGTTATTGGTTTTCGTTTGTCTTATCCTATCAACGTGTCGGCGAACCAAAACGTGAATTAACGAATAATGCCTTCTACAAATTTAGTGGTGGGGAAAAAGCGATGGCGATGTATATCCCGTTATTTACCGCCTGCTATTCTAGGTATTTAGAAGCGGACAGCGCCGCACCTTACATCATTTCACTTGACGAGGCATTTGCAGGAGTAGATGATGACAATATTAGTGTCATGTTCCGAATTGTGGAGGAACTAGGATTTGATTATATAATGAATTCCCAAGTCCTTTGGGGAGACTATAACACGGTTTCTGCACTATCCGTTTGTGAACTTGTCCGTCCGAAAAACGCCAGCTTTGTTACGGTTATTCGTTATTTCTGGGACGGAAACACGAGGAAGTTAGTGGTGGATGAATTGGAAAAAGAGGAAAGTTTAATGAACTAGTTAGAAGAGGCGCGAAAAGCTAAGGCTTTGCGTCTCTATTTTTAGCAGATAAGAAAGTATAAAACTTCCCTACTGCTCACTGGCTAAAAGCGCGACGTCCTGGGACTGTAGCTACGCTTTCGTCCCACCGTAAAGATTTGTCGCAACGCCAGTACTAACACGTCCTGTGCGTCGTAAGTGCAACTAAGGCTTTCGCCAAGGCTTGCACTCTAGAGCATAAGTGCAACATCACCTCTGTCTTTCGCCAATCGGTGTGTTTTCTTTAGCGATAAGACAAGTTTTCTAATCGAAATAGAGGAGCACACAATGGAAAATCAATTATATGAAGCAACCCAATTTTTTAAAAGTGAAAAGGTATATGACAAACTTTTCAAAGCGTTTCGGAAAAAATATGAATCCCTTGGACGCATTGGGGGAACAGTTCCAGTCGGGAATTTTACCAAGAACGAATTGGAGGAAATAGGAAAGTTTTTTGGACTTCCGGGCGAACAATTAGGAATGAAAGGTTCGATTTCTTTAATAGCATTTGAAAAGCAAATCCAATTTACAAGATTTAGTTCAGTTACTTTAAAGCCATTATTGGATGCGTATTTTGGAGAAACGCTGATCTCTAAAAAAGAACAACGGATGGCAAGAGAAGCCAGTTTGCGTGAGTTTTTGATTGAGCGGCAAGAGCAATATCCGCAATTGGCTTTTTGGCTTCAGTTTTTGCAGGAACAAAAAAGAGAAGGACGCTGGATTGTTCAGATTGCCGAACAAGAAGTCTCCCATTTTAAAATGTTACTTGAAACATTGAATCGAGCATTTACCTCCTTGCCACAGCATGCGGAACGTTTACCGATGTTTAGCCAGCGCATTACAGGAGATCCACATGCCTTCGATTTACAGACAGATTTAGGGAGGATATTTATCCATCTGTTGTCAGTTCATAGAGCCGGGCAGGAAGAAGAAGGGAAGCTGATCGAAGTTCCGTCCAGTACAGAAGGAATAAATGAGCTATTTGAGCAGTATCATATTTACCGGGATGATTTATTAAACTTTGTAACTTGTGCAAATTTAATCGCTGAAACTATCGGTGGTGTACATCCTGTTTGGGAAGCGGCTGCTAAAGAGCAGACCGTGCAAATTGTTCCATTGCGGGAGCTAATTTCATTAGTTGGTGCTTATCCTATGGAAGGAAATGTCGTTTGGGTAGTAGAAAACTCAGGTGTCTGTGCAACATTGCTTGATCACAAACCGGATACACCAATTATTTGTACAAATGGTCAATTCACGCTTGCAACATGGTTAGTAATGGATTTATTAGTGAAAGCTAAGTGTAAATTATATTACGCTGGTGACTTCGATCCAGAAGGACTTGGTATGGCGCAACGACTTTTAGATCGACATCCAGATTCTGTCCGTCTATGGCATATGGATAAAGCAGGTTATCGGAAATCAAACCCAACAAAAGAAATATCGCACGAACGACTGGAAAAATTAAAAGGAATTTCGAATAATGAATTGGCAGAAGTTGCTGAGGAAATGAAGCGGATTGGAAAAGCAGGGTATCAAGAAGCGTTGTTGGACTGGATGGAGAGGGATATTAAGGGAAAGAAAATGAAGTGACTTAGATTGTTCGGTTGGAAATAGGGGCTTGTGTTGACGGTGATGCTAGCTTCTTTGTATCCACCTCCACGTGTTACCCCACTATTTGTCATCGTAGAACAGTTAGGTTTTTAGAATTATCCTCTTAAGGAAAATTTTTGCAAGACTACTTTACGATTATATACAGCCTCGGAAACAAATAATGACAAAAGAGAAATCACTCCACCATGCGTATTATAGAAATCACGAACTAGAAGGATGGATCGATTAGAGGAAAAAGGGCAATTAGAATTGTTTTAATGAAGGATTCCGTGCCTATGGAGGTGCGGGTTTTTACTAAAGTACTTTAATAAACCTCTGAAATTCGTTGGTGTAATGACAGGTCATTACAATGCAACCAATTGTGTGTTAAGATGATTTTATATAAAACATGATATGAAAAAACTAATTGGAGGTAAGGAAATGGGGATATCAAAGTGGGATTTATTTAAAAAAATTGAAGAAGTCCCAAAAGAAAAATATTCAGAAATACAAGAATATTTGGATCAATTACTTGAAAAGGAAGAAGTGATTTTAGATGAGAAGTCAAAAAATAATTTGAAAAAATCATTGAAAGAATATTCTGAAGGTGATTATCTAACATTTGATCAGGTTTTTGAAAAAGGTGACAATGATGTTTGAAATTCATTTTTCAAAAAGAGCAGGAAAATATATAAAAAAATTAGATAAACCGACAAAAGAAAGAATTAAAAAAGCATTATTACTTCTTGCTGAAAATCCATATGAAACAAATTTAGACATTCGTAAATTAGCGGGATATGATGATTCATTCAGATTAAGAATCGGCAAATATAGAGCATTATATAAAATTATGGATCATAAAGTTGTGATTTTTGTTTTTGATGTGGATAGTAGGGGTGATATTTATAAATCGTAACAATAAGATATTTATCTTCTATTTCTTCTTTTTTTAATATTTCTATTTATGACAATGTAATATCTATCTTATCGTTTGATCCTTAAAAAGGATAACAAATTATTCCTAAATAGCACTAGCTTTATCCTCTCTTTGCTTAAAGACTATGCCTCCATAAAATCCAAGTAACAATCTATAAACTTACCTGTTTTATTGATATGATAACTTTATTGTGTCTAATTTGAGAGGAGGAGCATGCCAGATGAACAAAAAATTCTTCACTTCTATTTTACATAACCATAGGTGGTATTTATGGGTACTGATTATTACGATAACCCTGTTATGGGGCTATGCATGGGTGCTGATGAAAGCATCTTTAACCTATATGGGGCCGTTCACGTTTACTGCATTTAGATTTGCTATTGGCTCGCTTACATTACTTTTAATCGTGTGGATTTTAAAATTAGGTATCCCACCGAAAAAATATTGGAAACACCTTATCCTCGTTGGACTCTTGCAAACAGCTGCAGTATTTTTACTTGTCATGTATGGCCTTCGTTTTGTCGATGCCGGGAAATCATCCGTACTTTTATATTCGATGCCAATGTGGAGCAGTTTTTTGGCTGTGAAATTTTTAGAGGAAAAATTAATAGTCAAACAGGTTATCGGGTTATTTATTGGCATGGTAGGGTTGTTAACGATTTTAGGTTGGGATATTTGGTTCGGTCAGAGCATGCAGATGATCTTTGGAGAAATCCTAATTATAATTGCAGCGATTGTTTGGGCAATATCTAATATTTATTTTCGTCTTCATCTTGAAAAATTGCCAAAAATCCAATCATCCGCTTTTCAAATGACGTTTGGAGCAATTGGAATCTTCGTTGCTGCGCTTTTTATGGAATGGGGAGAACCATTTTACCTTAACGCCCATAGTATTTATTATATTTTATTTACTGGAATACTTGCCTCCGCACTCTGTTTCACTGTCTGGTATTTCATTCTCAGTTTAATAGACATGGCAACAGCGACAATCGCGACATTGCTCGTGCCGATATTTGGATTAGTGTTTAGCGCGTTGCTTTTAGGAGAAAAAATGTCGTTAGGGATTATAGTAGGATCGGGCTTGATTATTTGTGGGATTGTTGTGGCGCAAAAGAAGTGAAAGTAGGTTGGAATTATGTGTATTTTTTGAAAACGATATATAGCAAAAGGAGTTAAAAGGGACCAACGCACTATATTCTATTTGTAATCTAAGGTATTGTTCTAAAACAAACTTCTGCACATATGTAGAACTCGTTCTAAATCATGTTTATGTAATGCACCTAGTCGGTGTTTCAATTCAGAACCGTGCACAGAAATAATTTTTGAAGTGCGCGCTACAGAAGGCTTTAACAATCCAGCTTCTTGCCAAAACTCTAGAACAACATCGAATTGACTTCGGGGATGTTGACTTGTTATTGGAGCAATAATGACATCCACATCCAATGCCAGTTCATTTCCGACTATAATAACCGGACGATGTTTAGTTTGATAGTGCCTTTAAACAGGACTTCAACCATACATCGCCCTGCTTCATTTTACTATTCATTATATATATCATCCTCCTCGTTATCCCACCAGGAAAAATTCTCGTTAAGCAAAATGACATCCTTAGACATATATTTATCATTAATTTTATCAAGTAACTTTCGTCTATCTACCTCCCTTAACATGTCGATTTCCTTAATAATTTTTTCAGGAGTAGACATATGTTTCACCTCCATTAAACTCCTCTTATTATAACTAATATTCAGGGAAAATATAAAATGTTATAAAGAAAGGTTCAAATTCAATGCCTGACAAAACGCATATCTTTCAAATAAATAATTGAGCGTTACGAGTGTTGTTTCATGGCTATAAAGGGAAAAGAAAGTAGAAGCTTAACTATTGTTCAATGAGAACTAACGGACTTATTACATTCTAATCTACATTCCATCTTCATATTATTGTTTATAAGCTTGACTCATAAACAATTGGCAAGGAGGATTATCATGAATAATGATAAAGAACTAAGAAGAGTGTTAATCGCAAGTGTAGTCGGAAGCTCTGTCGAATGGTTTGATTACTTTTTATATGGTACAGTAGCTGCCCTCGTGTTTAATCAGTTGTTTTTTGTGACAGACGATCCGGCATTTGGAACGTTATATGCTTTTGCGACATTTTGCTTTAGCATTTTTTATTAGACCTTTAGGTGGATTTATTTTTAGTCATATCGGGGATCGAATTGGCAGGAAAAAGACGCTTGTTTTGACATTGAGTCTCATGGGACTTGCTACTTTTCTGATGGGTGTGTTACCTACATATGGCCAAATTGGACTTTGGGCACCTGTATTATTAATTATTTTACGGTTAATTCAAGGGTTAGGCCTTGGCGGTGAGTGGGGAGGAGCGCTTCTTTTAGCGGTTGAGTATGCGCCGAAAGAAAAAAGAGGATTATTTGGAAGTGTCCCGCAAATGGGTGTCACGATTGGCATGTTAATGGGGACGATTGCACTTTCGATTATGACGCTTCTCCCACATGAGGCTTTTATGACGTGGGGATGGCGTGTACCATTTTTACTTAGCGCTCTACTCGTTATTTTTGGATTATGGATTCGAAAAGGGATTGAGGAAACGCCAACTTTTCAAAAAACACAGGAAAAAGGTGATATCCCCAAATTACCAATCGCTGATACATTCAAATATCATTGGCGGGAAGTGCTGATCGCAACCGGAGCAAAAGTAGTGGAGACTGCACCTTTTTATATTTTTGGAACGTTTATTGTTTCCTATGGTACGCAAAACTTGAACTACAATCAAACGTCGATACTGATGGCGGTCACCGTTGCGACGATTATTACGACGATTTTAATGCCTGTCATGGGGAGTTGGTCGGATAAAATAGGGCGAAAAAAATTATATGTTGGCGGAACAATTTTAATGATTTTGTATGCCTTCCCTTATTTTTGGTTAATTCATGCCGGATCCATTGCCTTACTGTTTGTAGCAACAATTGTCGGACTCGGAATTATTTGGGCACCAATCACCGCTGTCTTAGGGACGATGTTTTCAGAAATTTTCAGCGCAAATGTCAGATATACCGGTATTTCTCTCGGATATCAAATTGGAGCAGCAGTTGCAGGGGGTACGGCTCCTTTAGTTGCAACAGCATTGTTGATTAGATTTAATGACTCCTATATTCCGGTAGCAATTTATATTATCTTTACAGCGCTTATTTCGCTTGTGGCGATTTGGACGGTGAAAGATCGCTATAATGAAGAGTTGGATGAAGATTTGGCGGCGGTAGAGGAGAAAGCAAATTAGAAATGTGTTGATGATAAAAATATTTCTAGCAAAAACGTGGAGCAATCCACGTTTTTTTTGTATGTGTTGAAATCTAAAACCGTACATTTTAATTCTAAAGTTTCCATCACGAACATATTGTGATTATAAGCTCGGTGTACAAGTTTAAATAAAATTCTATGAAGTACAAAAATATAGGGAGGTATTTTTGTGAAAAAAATCTTTTTATTTGTTTTTGCTTTAATTCTAATTTTAGCGGCTTGTAGTGATGGGGAAAATGATGACACAAGTGAAGACGGAGTGGACGATGAGGCGGATACAAATGCTGAGTCAGATGAGTCATTCGATGATTTATTTATCACCATCGCAACCGGTGGAACGTCCGGCGTATACTACCCGCTGGGAGCTGGATTTTCAACGATTTTTGAAGAACTAGGAATTGATGCGTCTGTTCAAGCGACACAGGCTTCAGTCGAGAATGTAAACTTAGTTTTGGAAGGTTTAGCCGAAGTTGCGCTTATTACAGGGGACACAGCGTTTCAAGCATACGAAGGAACAGGTCCATTTGAAGATGAGGGGCCGAAAGAAGATTTACGGTCTTTAGCAGCACTATATCCTAACTATTTACAAATTATAACGACGGAAGACTCAGGCATTAACTCATTTGCAGACTTAAAAGGGAAGAAAATTTCCGTTGGTGCACCGAACTCCGGTACCGAATTAGCGGCGCAAGTTTTATTAGAAGGACATGGGTTAAGTTACGATGATATTACACCTGATTATTTATCATTTGCGGAGTCTGTTGACCAAATTAAAAATGGATTAGTAGATGCAGCAATTTTAAGTAGTGGCATTCCGAATTCAGGAATTATGGACTTAGATACGACCGATGGAATTAAATTAATTCCGATCGAAGAAGATGCGATGGAGTATTTGACGGAAAAATATTCTTACCTGGGGGAAACGGTGATCCCAGCAAATACGTACAGTGTTACGGAAGATGTTCCTGCCCTTGAAATTACCAATGCGATGATCGTAAGTAAGGATTTAACAGAAGATGAAGTCTACCATATGACCAAAGCTATTTTTGAAAACGTGGATACATTAATAGAAACGCATAGCGCAGCGGAAGACATTGATGTTTCTAAAGCAACAGAAGGGTTAAGTATTCCACTACACCCAG
>NZ_JBPPZG010000140.1:0-9952 GCF_051918545.1 Pseudogracilibacillus amylolyticus (SeqCode)
AGTTATTGATGTGATAATACCAACTATCGTAGCTGATAATTGAATTAATTCAGATGTAGTCAACTTTAACCCTCCCTAGTCAATCTAAATAGATTATATCAGTGGATAGGATTTAGTACAGGATTTTGGTTACTTATTGTCGAATGAAACATATTAAGGGAGGGGTTATATGCCATTATGGGGTCCCGGCAGAAAAACGCGGGAAATATACGCTAAGCACATTTCGACATGAAAAAAGCCGATTTTCTTTACGCTAAGAGAAATCGGCTTTAAATACTTATCGAAGAGACCGTAAATCAGTGGTTTGTTTTAGATTAAATTTGTACTCCCCTAAGAAATTAATATGTTCCCATGCTAATGGTGAAATATGTTGAATTAATTCTTCATGATGCAACTCTTTTTCCTTTAAGGCTTTAATAGCTTCTGTTAAGTAAACTGTATTCCATACACTAATCGCATTAATCAAAATATTTAAAGCACTAGCGCGCTGAAGTTGATCGTGCAATCCTCGTTCCCGTAACTCCCCACGTTTACCAAAAAATAACGCACGAGCAAGTCCATTCATGGCTTCTCCTTTATTCAATCCACGTTGAACACGTCGACGTAAGGCTTTATTTGAAATGTAGTCCAAAATAAATATAGTTTTTTCGATTCTTCCCATTTCCCGTAATGCAGTTGCTAATTTATTTTGCCTTGCGTAGGATCCTAATTTCCCCATGATAAGCGAACCAGACACTTTACCTTCACGAATAGAATGAGCTACTCGTAATACATCGTCGTAATTTTCCTTAATAATTTTTATATTAATTCGTCCTCGAAGAATACTTGCTATATTCGGAAAATCATTTGGATGATTTATGGTAAATAACTTTGAATCGGCTAAGTCACGAAGTCTCGGAGCAAAACGAAAGCCTAGTAGATGTGTTAATCCAAAGACTAAATCAGTATAGCCAGCTGTATCCGTGTAATGCTCTTCTATGTTTAGATCCGTTTCATGGTGCAGCAACCCATCAATTACATGCACAGCATCTCGTGCATTGGTATTAATTACTTTAGTGTAGAAAGATGAAAACTGGTCACTTGTAAATCGATAAATGGTTGTACCTTTTCCCGTACCATAGTGGGGATTGGAGTCAGCGTGTAAAGAAGACACTCCAACTTGAACCCTCATACCATCCGATGAAGATGCCGAACCTGTTCCCCAATAAGAAGTTAAAGGGAGTCGATGCTGAAAATTAACTAATGTAGCTTGCGCACGGATCATTGCATCCTCGTGTAATCTCCATTGGGCAGCATTAGCCATTTGATAATACGAAATATCAGGCGTGGCATCTGCCATTTTAGTCAGTCCGACATTTGTCCCCATCGCCATTAAGGCTGCAAATAGTACAGCTTTTTCTTCCCCTTTGGGAGACCGATTTGTGGAAGCATGAACAAACTGTTCATCAAATCCTGTCCAGTTTGCAACTTCTACTAATAAATCAGTTAGTTTAATTCGAGGAAGCATGTTATATAAAGTTAGACTAAAGTTACGTGCATCTTCAGGTGTATCTTTTTCTAGCCGTTCCACACGAAGTTTTGCCTTTTCTATATTTATACCTTCCAAAGAGTCTAGATTATTTGATACCCATGTAAGTCTCCGATTCAATGCTTCTATTCTTTCCTCAAGATACTCTTCAGCACACAAACTTACAGCTAGTCTTGTTCCCTTTGTTCGAGAAAGGTTCCATTCTTCTTGAGAAACCAAATATTCTTCAAAATCTTTATGTAATCGGCTACCGACAACCCAGACATCACCCGAGCGAATTTGATTTTTTAATTCAGTTAATGCTGCCATTTCGTAATACTGTCGATTAATGTTTCCTTCTTCATCATATACATGGTTTTGCCATCGTTTTGGAACAAAATCAAGTGGTGCACCATCAGGTAGCTTTCGTTTTCCGGATTCATTTAATTTTTGAAGGGCGCTTAAAGCATTTAATAATGGTTTTGCAGCCTGTGTTGATCCAAATTCTAATTCATTTAAAAGTGTACGACTATATTTACGAAGATACGAATAACGAGTTTGTAGTAAATCAAGATAGTCATAATCCATTGGACGTGCCAAAAGTTTAGCTTCTTCTACAGACTCAACAATTTTCTCCCACGGCATGACTTTTTCTATAGCTTTAAAAGCATCTAATCCTTCATTCTTTGCCTTAATTAAGGCTGCACCAATATCTGCGAAATGGACAACCTTCTCATTTAATGATTTTCCATTTTCTTTTTGGAACTCTTCTTGTTGCTTTCGTCCTTTAGATTGTAAAATCATCATTTGACGATCATGAATTTCAATCGCTTGATCAATTAAATCCTGACTAAGGGTAAGAAGATAAGCAACAATAATCGCATATTTTTTATTTTCATTTGTAAACTTATTCAAAGCATTTGAATCATATCTGGATCCTACTCGTGCTAGCTGCAACAAACGGTTGGAATGGATTTTATCTGTATTAATTTCGAGTCCAATTTCCCTAATATATTTTAACCTGGCTATAACCTTCAAAAAGGCATCTGGTGATGATTGACCCGGAATTTCCCTGAGCCATGCAAGTGGGGTCCTCTTATTTTTAATAGACGAAGTAATAAGTTCCTTTAATTTTTGTTTTTGCCATTCCGATAAGGAGCTGGTTAAAGTATTAAATACCTTTTCTTCAGCACGTTTTCTTGTTTCCCAGACAAGCCTTTCCATCGTTGCAATACTGGGAAGAATAATTTTTTGTTTACACAATTCATCTTTTAGAGTTGTAAGAAGGTACATGATATTTCCACTTTTTAAGGCAGTTTGTAAAAGTACTTTTGCCGCCTTGCGATATTCAGATAAAGAAAAACTTTTGTAACCATATACCTGTTTGATTTCTTCTAAATGTTCATATTTTGTTGGTATTCTTTGCGAATACAAATCAAAAGCATTTGGATCGGCATTAATTTGTCTGGCTATATATTGTAAAACACCCTTTGGAATTGGTTCAACATCCGTTAGGGACCAACCTGGATAACGGAGTACACATAATTGAACAGCAAATCCTAACCGATTATGATCTCTTCTATGGCGTTTAATAATCTCGTGATCGAATTGAGAAAGGGTATAAAATGCGCCCAATTCATGTTCACTAATATCTACAGGAATTTTAACGAATTCTTCCCGTTGATCAGCTGTAAGTAGCTCTCGACCTCTTAAGGACATACGAATCCCTTCCTTTATTTTTTATGCCTTTACATATCGGTATAGCGTGGCTCTTGAAACTGAAAGCATTTCACAAATATCCGGTATTGAATAGCTTGGGTTTTCCATTAATGATTTTGCTAGCAATACTTTTTTATTGTCCATAGATTTTGGTCGGCCTCCGAGCCGGCCTCGTGAACGAGCTGCAGATAATCCAGCTTGTGTTCTTTCTCGGATAATTTCACGTTCAAATTCGGCAAGTGCACCAAAAACATGAAAAATAAGTTTTCCTCCACTTGTTGAGGTATCAATGCTCTCTTGTAAACTCCGAAAACTGATACCTTTTTCATTTAAGGAATTAACTACTTCTATCAAATGTTTTAATGATCGTCCCAGTCTATCTAGTCTCCAAACAATTAGTGTGTCGCCCTCTCTTAAAAAATCAAGAGCATCATCCAATCCAGTTCTCGAAGATTTTGCGCCACTGGCAATGTCCGTAAAAATGCGTTCACAACCAATTTTTAGTAAAGCATCCTTCTGTAGATCAAGGTTTTGATCTTGAGTAGAAACTCGTGCATATCCAACTAACATTACATCACCCCAAACAATAAATTCACTATTATTTTCTCATAAGTCAATAAAAATAGATATATTGAGATTTTGATTTTAAGATAAGTTATGAGACTCGTTTTGCTAGATTTTCAGGGCGTAAATTTTTATATATAAATCCTCTCAAAAACATTCGTTTTTGAGACTGGCAGCATCTGTTACATGGTTAATTCACATATCATTACTTTAATAAAAAAGACGAGATTCTATACGTTTGGGGAATATTGGGCCTTTTAGTTGTCGTGAGTAATTGTTGAAATTCGTTTTCAGAAAATAATCTTGCAATAGAAATTTAGTTTGGTTCAAACATACAATTCCGGCCGTTTTTGGGACAAGTACCCTTCCGAATTTTCCAGATCTTAATATGATTTTATTAATGTCTATCGAAGAGTCGATGTTCTCTTCTAAGATAGACAATTATTTATTAGAAAGAGTTTGTTCAATATTGAGCTATGAAATAAAGGGGGTGATTAAGTTTGTTCTCTAAAAGTTTGCTCAAATGTTTTTGTGAAGCAAGGAGATCACAAGCATTTTATACAAAGTGTCTCGATAAAACATCCTCAAAGGAGGAAAGGGAATTTTTAGAGGAATTAGTGAAAAAGGCTGCTAAAACATCTAAAGAAATTAAAGAATTCTGTGAGGATACCCAAAAGAATAATAGCTAGGAAATTGCTGTATAGCCTATTTAATAAAAATTTATATCAAGGAGGAAATGTAAAATGGCTAATGATATTACAGCCGATGATGTATTAACCCCATTGACACTTGGCAAGGCAGAGTTAAATCGGATTTTCAACGAGATACAGAAGAATGGTATTTTACCTCACACTCAAACATTTACAAAACAAATGAGCGATACAGAAGAACCCTCTGCCTTTGAATATGATTTAGATGCTATGGGTATACAAGAAGACGGGATAGCTACTCTTTTGAAATCTACCATTCAAACGGAAGGAAAAGATGGCGAATTAATTTACGTCTATAATGATAAGTTTTGGGCATCAAAGATTAGTGTCTTACTAGAAGATAAAACAGAGTTTAAGGACTTTGAAATTAACGCTATAAATAAAAAAGACTTTAATCAATTACTCCAATATGTAAATAGATTAGGATTTTCGGTAAACAAGAGAGAAGTTTCAGTGTATAAAGAGACTATCCGCACAAGTGAGCATGAGAAAGAGGAAACAGTACTAACTTATCTATTACCTGTTTATGGTAACAATGGTCAAGTTGGAAATTTAGCATATAACGACAAGGAAAATAAATCATTATTTATTCAAGGAGATCATATCTCTTATGCAGAAAATAATACAGTTGTGACTGCCCAAGGTGACACATGTGTCATTTCATTTATTAATTGTCTTTTAAATTGTCTAGGATGTACTAGTGTTCCAACGTGTGCAATTCTTGGTGGTGCATGCTTAAGCTCTTGTTGTGCTTGTGCTTCTATTATTGGATGTTTAGGCTGTTATGCTTGCGCCTTTTCTGTTGGTTGGTGTTCAGCTAAATGCTCTTAGTTAATTAGAGTATTAGTTCTTTGATGAATTATTAAAATAACCCCGACAAAAAACAAATTATTATATTTTGTCGGGGTTATTTTTGTAAAAAATTGCTATTAGAAAATGTTATTTACGCCATACATTATGTATAGTAAACTATACATGGGGTGTTGATTAATATGAAGAAAAAGGTTCTAAATAATGTAAGGGAAATAAGGAGAAAACTTGATTTAACCCAGGAAGAGTTGGCTAAAAGTGTTGGAGTATCTAGGTTAACAATTTTATCTATCGAAAAAATGAAATATGAGCCTTCAATATCCATTGCTTTAGCATTAGCCAAAGAATTAAAGACTGATATTGATAAATTATTCTGGATGGAGGAAGTGTGAAATGAAAGGATTATCTCGAATCATTATTTTAGCCATTATAGCCATTATGTTTGTGGGACTCTTATTGTATAATGTTGCAACAAAATCGGATACCAACGATATGTTTTTACTTATTCTATCCGTGGTATCCCTTGGAAACTTACTAAATGAAATTATCAAGGTAAAAAAGAACGGAAATTTAAAGGAAAAAACTGTTGAATTTGATGAAAGAGCAAAGTTGCACACATATAAAGCTGGCTATTACTCCTTAATAACTTGTGTTGTAGGGATGATTTTTATCTACTTTATTGGATATTTCTTCGGTTTACCACTGCCGTTATATGGAATGCTTACAATATTGATCTTGGCTTGTTACTGTTTGTCAATAATATTAAAGTTTTTATTTATTTATAAACACTAAAATCACCTAGAGTATACGGGGTCCTACCAACAAAAGGCGGAAAATAACGCTAAGAAAAATTCGATGTAAAAAAACACAGCCAAATTGACTGTGTTTTCCTGTGGTTCCCCTATATGCAACTGCTTATTCGAAAAATCCTACTATTTCTCTAGTGCAATTTTCTGTTGTTCATAAAAGGTATTTATAGTATATTGTTAGGGATTACACTTCTAAACCACCGGAGGTGGAGATTTATTGAAAAACAATTATAATATTTATAATATTGTCGTACATGTTGTCAATTTAATCCTATTGGGAGCTATCGGTATTTTCGCGTTTTTCTCTGTGGTAAATATTAGCCCCCCAGTCCAAGACCCCATCTCTGACATATTTAAATTCGGTCTTTTTGGTTTTCTGCTCGTCATGTGGGCAGTTAATTACTGGTTCCAATATAAGAAGCAAAAATGGATTTTACCAATAGGCGGAACCATCCTTTACATCGCCATCGCTTTGTTTGTCATGGGGGTTGTTATGCCATTCCTACGCGAAATTGTTTATTAAATAAACCCGCAGCCATGTGCAAGAGCATCAAGACGGATTCCAGTACGGATTGTAGTATCACCAGGCCCTTTTAATCCTGACATACAATTAATCAAGTTTTTATGAGCAGTACATCTTGGTTTGGGATTTGGGCCTTGGAGCTCCGTGTCATGTACTGCACAACAACGGTCAATCGCATTGATTGCTGTTCCCCCGCCAGCATTATTATATTTACCACACGATTGCCCACAATGCTCATAACGCTGCCCTTCAAACATACAACAAGAACCAGTTGAAATACAGGTGGTCGGGTCGTACATAATTGTTGCTAAGATTTCTTCATGTTCTTCGGCTACTTCTGGAACCTTCACGTAATCAATATAGACATTTTGTACTGCCTCTGCGGTTTGTTCTAAATTAAGTTCTCCATTTACATATTCCTTAACGACAACATTATCATCGTTTTGCATCCAAACTTGTACTACTTCTGCTGTATCTGTTTGATCTTCTAACTTCGCTTCATATTGTTTTAAAATTACTTGGGCTTTGTCACCAAAGTCCAAGAGCTTATTCGTTTCTGTTACGGTACCTTGTTCAGCTTTCATAACTTGGAATAAAACGAGAAACGTTACTCATACCAATCACCTCTATTATTTTTTTAGTTAATTTTAAGAATTAATACTCATTAGAGCAGTCTTTACTCTTTCGTTAAAGCCTGCGTACGGCTTATTGTGAATCAAAGTAAATGGAACCCCTTGACCTTTCAGCTTGAGCAACTCATCGAAATACTCTCGGTTGGAGACTTCTTTCTCGGTATAGTCAATTTGGTTCTGTCTTAGAAAATCCTTCATCTGGTCGCAATATCCACAACCCACTTGCGTATACACGGTTACGTCATTCATTTCTTTTCCACCCCCTTGTAGTACAAAAGAGATATATAACCCTGCATAATCAAACAAATAGTTAGATTTCTTTTATTTCTTTGATCAAACGTGTTCATTGAGAATACCGGCTTATCTTTGTATAAGATAAGCCGATAATTTTATGAAATGTTCCTCTAGTTACTCATAACCCCAGTACCGGTTACTCGGACATCATCCGTCGATTTCTCAAATCGTAGCCGGTAAGCAGTGCCAGCCAGATCTTTAAACTCTACAGTTTTCTTGCCGTTCCTTGGAAATGCAGCTGTTTTTACTGTAAACCACATACGCTGAACTTGCGCCTGCAATTGAACGACGAATTCATCTGATCGACCGCCTGCATTGTTAGCTTTCGAATTCAGCGTCAACTTAATTGTCTGGCCGTTACCCTTATCGTTAAACGTCCTACCCTGCCCCACCAATGTAGCTGTAAAATCATAAGAAAGATTATAACTTGCCATATTCATTCTCCTTTTTCTTATTATTGTGTTGCTATATAAGAAAGAGAAATAAACAGGTATTTTATCAAATTTTTTATTAAGTATTTTTGTATTTGGCATAAATGTATCTTTTGAAATTATGGTTTGAAATAAAGAAAACCCTTGATATAATAGGGTTTTCTTTTATAGATGTGAAGATAATTTAGGGGTTTTTATTTTAAAATAAAATTAGATATTCATTCGATTTTCCACTTTTTGATAAAGGATAGGTTGGAGTTGTCCCCAAGCTATTCCTAGTTTTTTCGTTGTTTAGGAAATTATAAAATTTTTTAGTTGTGGATAACTTCTGTGATAAAATTTAATTATCAAACTTGAGGAGTAGAAAAATGAGAAAAGGTACTGGAGTGATTAAAGAAATTCTAAAAGATCATTTCACAGGTTTCTGGGAATTTCATTCGGATCGTTTTCCTGAGTCTTATCGCAGTCATATTAAGGAAACCGTAGAAAAGACCATTCGTTGTGGGACTCGTGACTTAGGCTATGCCCGATATGAATGTCTAGGCTGTGAAGGGAATCCTTTACCTAAATTTGTTTGTTTTACTTGTAAAAGTAGATTGTGTCATCGGTGTGGAAAAAAGTATACCGATGACTGGTCGGACAAACAACAGGAAATGATATTTAATGTTACGCACCGTCATATGGTTTTTACTATTCCTCAAGAATTAAGAAATGTATTTTATAATGACCGAAAAAAGTTAAATGAATTAAGTAAACAGGTAGCTGAGGTTTTCCAATATCACAATAAGAAGAGAAGTAAAAAAAGAGAATTTCGTTCAGGGGTCATTACCGTTATTCATACATTTGGAAGAGATCTAAAGTTTAATCCACATATACACGCATTGGTTACAGAAGGTGCGTTAGATAATCAAAAGGAATGGGTGAATAACGGATATATTCCTTATGATTATTTGAGAAAATCATGGCAGAAGGTAGTGCTAGATTTATTGAAAAAGTGGTTTCCTACCAACCGAAAAGTGTCAGAACTTATTGATGGTTTATACCAAAGATACCCTGAAGGTTTCTATGTAAATGCAGAAAAGAAAATGACTAACGCAAAGAGTGTGGCAAAATATGTTGGCAGATATTTAGCACGACCAGCTATTGCTGAGTATCGCATTGAAGATTATGATGGGAAAATGGTTCATTATTGGTATGAAGATCATAAAACGAAAAAACGAGTGGATAAAAAGGTTACTGCCTATAGATTCTTGTTTGAGATACTACAACATATTCCACCGAAGCATTTTCGAATGGTAGGTAGATATGGATTGTATAGTAGAAGATCTCACCGTAAAGCACAACAAATATTAAGTTTACACGCATTCATGAGAACCAAACAGATTTCGTTACTTTTAGAGACGAAACGTAAGAAGAAAACTTATCGTCAACGTATGATGGAATCCTTTGAAAAGGACCCTTTTGAATGTCCGCATTGTCATCGGCAGATGGACCTTGTCGGAATATGGCATGCTGATTATGGTTGGATCTATCACTATATGGAAGAAGTAGAATTGGAAAGAAGGAGGAGGTACGGAATTGTCAAACCAAAAAGAGCAGGATAAATCAAAAGAAGTAATACCTGATTGGTTGGATGAAGATGATCCCTTTGATTTAAATGAGGAGATGAAGATTACCTTATTTAAATGTTTGGATTGTAATGGAACCGATGAAGTCCCTGAGTATATCATAGGTGAATTTAGTGTGGATAAAAACAATAGGGGAGAAGTTGAGTTACATTGTCCCCACTGCAATGGCACTATGATAGAAGCGAAAGACGTCCCAAGTGATTAGCACTCACTTGGGACGTAATTAAGTCGCGTCAGCGATTTTGTTCTGATCTATAATTAGAACATACAAGTTTCATCGCTAAAGTATTTAGACTTCACACCTTAAAAAAGAAAGCAAATCATC
>NZ_JBPPZG010000141.1:0-9943 GCF_051918545.1 Pseudogracilibacillus amylolyticus (SeqCode)
TATTCCTGTGCGTACGATTCACTATGGAGATGACTCCATCGATATCCCCTACTTTTTGCGTGATGCATTTCTACTTCCCCAGCGTTTTGAAGAGTCGGAGCGTTTTTTGGTTCGTCTAGGTGGAGAGCAACAAGCTAGAATAATGAGTGAACTGCCGAATTCATTGGAAGGTTTCCATTTAAGGGTAACGCGCTATACCGAATCTCATTCCGAAACATTCTTTAAAGAGTTGAAGGAATTTGTTGCGGAAGAAATTAGAAGGAAAAAGCTGATGAACAGCCGTCCAGGAGAGTTGTTCTTATTCTATAAGTCTAGTGAAATTGTGGTGACGGAGGACTTGGGTAATGTGGATATCAGTGTAGAGAATTTTACTGGTATGCCTGGGTTGATTGAGCAGTTGAATCAGGATGGGATTGATAAGGTTCGGGATTTGCCGAAGGAGTTGCTGATTCTTGGGAAGTATCGGAGAGTTGGGAAGAGTAGGGTGGAGAGCTTTTTTGGGCAGCTTGAGGAGATACAGGGGGATTTGGTGAAAGTTTTTGTTTGAATTTTAATCCTTAATGTGCAGTTAGAGTAATAGTAATAGTATTTTAGGTGTGAAGGTTTAATCCCAAAAGACAACATCAAGAATGTGTTTACAAACATGGAGGAAACGTAATGATTACATCAGATGATATTAAAAGAAGACTGTGGGACGGTGCCAATGACCTTAGAGGATCAATGGATGCTAGTCGATATAAAGATTATATGCTAGGGCTCATGTTCTATAAATTCCTTAGTGATAAAACACTTGAAACGTTTATGACAACAAGTGGTGTGAAAGGAAACGAAGAAGAGGTTGTTCAAGCTTATGAAGAGGCTTATGAAAGTTACGGGGACAATCTCATTCATATGATTCAGAATGTCCTTGGATATTATGTTTTACCGAAATACTTATATCAGACGTGGTTAAAAGATATTCGGGAAGGCGCATTTGAATTAGAGAAAGTAACAGAGAGCTTACAAAGTTTCGAACGGACGGTTGCGACGACTGGAGATATTGATGATTTTAAAGGACTTTTTTCTAGTTCAACGATTGATTTAACAGACACGGCATTAGGAAGTAACTTGAACGCTCGAAGTAAAAACATTCGTAAGCTAATTGAACTATTCGCTGACTTAAATATGGTTGCCCTGCAAAAAGGGGATGTATTAGGCGATGCTTACGAATATTTAATCGGTCAGTTTGCGATGGAATCGGGAAAGAAAGCTGGAGAGTTCTATACACCACGTCAAGTCAGTGAAGTCATGGCACAAATTGTTGCCAAAACGACGAAAGTAAACTCCATCTATGACCCTACTGTTGGTTCAGGATCATTACTGTTAACGGTTAGCCGATATTTAACAGAAGATAACCGCAAAGACCTTCATTACTACGGGCAAGAAAAAAATACGGCTACCTATAACTTAACTCGAATGAATTTATTATTACACGATGTCAGGCCGGAGAAAATGACCGTTAAAAATGGCGATACCTTAGGGCACGATTGGCCTGAAGATCCAGAACGCCCCAATGAAGGGGTTCAGTTTGATGCAGTCGTGATGAACCCGCCATACTCTGTTAAAAATTGGAATCAGGAAGATTTAAAAGTAACAGACCCACGTTTTGAAGTTGCTGGGGTTTTGCCACCAGATTCTAAAGGAGATTATGCATTTTTACTACACGGTTTATTCCACTTAGGTCAAGAAGGTACGATGGCAATTGTACTTCCGCATGGTGTCTTATTTCGTGGTGGTGCAGAAGGAGAAATTCGTAAACGATTATTAGATAAAAACTATATTGATACCATCATTGGGTTGCCAGACAAATTGTTTACAAATACAGGGATTCCTGTAATCGTGATGATTCTGAAAAAGAACCGAGCGCTAAATGATCCTGTACTTATGATTGATGCGTCTAAATCCTTTGTAAAAGAAGGAAAGCAAAATGTATTACAAGAGAAGGATATCGCTAAAATTGTTGATACATATATCGAACGAACAAGTGAGGCGGGATATAGTTATAAAGCAACGAAAAAAGACATCAAAGAAAATGAATATAATTTAAATATCCCACGTTATATTGAAACGGTAGAAGAAGATATTGCCCATGATGTGGACGCACATTTATATGGTGGCATCCCGCTAAGCCAAATTAATAATCTAGCAGTGCTCAACGAGATGACGAAAGATGTATTATACAATGCATTTACGGAAGTACGTCCAGGTTACGTAGAATTAACAAAATCAGTTAAAGACTTAACAGAAGAAGTGTTAACTCATAAAAACGTACAAAAACAAATCAAATCACTAACAGAAGCAACAAAAGCCTATATGGATACCTATTGGGAAAAGTTAAAAACAGTGCCTGACGTGAATGCTATTGACCAGTTAAAAGATGAAATGTTAACGGAAATTAAACTGTTATTAAAACAAGTTCCTCACGTTAGTACGTATGATGGTTATCAGATTATTGCAGAGTTATGGGAAAACACACTTGCAGGAGATGCAGAGAAAATTGCAATAAGCGACTTTTACACGGTTGCTCGAACACGTGAAGCGAATATGGTTACAAAAGGTTCCGGTAAAACGAAGCGAACGGAGCAAGATGGTTGGGTAGGAGCAATTGTTCCAAATGAACTTATATTAAAGGAACTCTATACAGAAGCATTACGTGATGTAGAAACAAAAAAAGAGACATTAGCAGCTATTCATGATGAAATAAATGAGCTCGTTGAAGCGGCAAAAGTGGAAGAAAGTGAAGAAGCAGAAGCATTAGGTGACACATTAAATGCTAGAGAAGACGACTTTACTTTATCAGCAGTAAAAGCAGAATTAAAAAAGGTTGCGAAAGACACCAGTGAAGCTGCTTTATTAGAAAAGGTTAGAAAACGATTAGATGAAAAATCATCTTTAAACAAAGCAATTAAAGAAAAAGAAAAAGTATTAACCGAACAAGTGGAAGAAAGAATAGAGAACTTAACAAATGAAGAAATCAATCAGCTTATGTATAAAAAATGGTTTGGTAATTTAATCGACGACATTACAAAGCTTGTAGAAGTACCACTTAAAAATGAACTGGATATATTGAAAGAGTTAAAAGAAAGATATGCGGATACTTTAAAAACGATTGAAGAAGAAAGTAAATCACTGGAGGAACAATTTGAAGCAATGCTTTCAGAATTGGTGGTGACGGAATGATGGAAGAGAAGAGATTAGTGCCGAAGAGAAGGTTTAAGGGATATTATAAAAACTGGTTTGAACTAAGACTGAAGGATTTTAGGGAAGAATCGGATAGATATTCATATACAGGGGGACCTTTTGGTTCTGATCTAAAATCAATAGATTATACTGAAACTGGTATACGGATCATCCAACTCCAAAATATTGGTGATGGTTTTTTTTCAAATAGTTATAAAATATATACCTCGAAGGAAAAGGCTGAATCGCTTTCATCTAATTTAATTTTTCCTGATGATATTATTATTGCCAAAATGGCAGAACCTTTGGCAAGAGCAGCTATAATCCCTAATGATGAAAGTAAATATTTAATGGCATCTGATGGCATTAGATTAAAGGTTGATAAAAGTAAATTTAACAATTACTTCATTTTAACTTTGATAAATCATGATAATTTTAGAAATAAAGCATTAGAGAATTCAACAGGGACAACAAGAAAACGTATTGGTCTGGTAACATTAGGAAATTTAGGTTCTTATGTACCTGAATTTGGTGAGCAACAAAAAATCGGTAAATTTTTTAAGATTTTAGATGAAAGAATTGCAAATCAAGAACGGAAGATTGCTAAAGTAAAAGCATTAAAGTCTGCCTATTTAACCGAAATGTTCTCACAAGAAGGCGAAACTGTACCGAAAAGAAGGTTTAAAGGATTTCAAAGTGAATGGTTAAGACGAAAAGTAGGGGATATATTTCAAGTGACAAGAGGTAATGTACTATCAACTACAAAAATTGAAAAAAAACAGAGTAAGAATTCACATTATCCGGTATATTCCTCACAAACCCAAAATGATGGTCTATTAGGTTATTATTCTGCTTATTTATTTGACACAGCTATTACTTGGACTACTGATGGAGCTAATGCGGGTACAGTTAATTACAGAGAAGGTAAATTCTATAGCACAAACGTTAATGGAGTCCTTATTTCTAATGAAGGGTACGCTTGTAAAGCTGTCGCTGAAATACTTGACTTAGAGGCATGGAAACATGTTTCTAAGGTTGGAAATCCAAAGCTTATGAATAATGTAATGTCAAACATAGAAATACTTATTCCTAATAATATAAAAGAGCTAGAAATGTTATCGTTGTTTTTCAAAAACTTAGATGATCAAATCGCTACCGAAGAAAAAAAACTACAAAAACTAAAGAAAATGAAAGAAGCCTATTTAGAAGAAATGTTCGTGTAGGAAGGAGGTACATACATGAGTAATGGCAGAAAGAATGCTGCAGAGAAAACTTTTCAAGATAAGTTCGTTGCTAAATTACAACAATATAAATGGATGGCGCCAGATTTTCTTGATGGAAATAAACAAAAAGTAACCGTACAAGATTTAGTTGATCATTGGCGCAAGGAACTAAATCGAATGAATGCGGATGTCTTGGAAAGTGTTCCTTTAACAGATAATGAATTTGCTCAAGTGATGGCAAAAGTATCGCAAATTGATAACAGTTATGAAGCGGCAAAAATTTTAGCAATGGAGCAATCGACTGGGAAAATTGATGGTATTTACCGGGATTCTCAACCAGACGTTACACGCGAACAAATTACATTGACAATCTTTAAAAAAGCACAAGTACGTGGTGGAGATTCGAGTTATAATATCGCTAGAGAAGTAGAAACACCGAACGGAAATCGTTTTGATATTGTTTTACTCATTAATGGTCTACCACTCATTAATATTGAACAAAAGCGTACAGATAAATCTTTAGAAGAAGCATTTAATCAGTTTAAACGTTATTATGCAGATGGTGAATATGTGAACAATTTTTTTGTCTTTTCCCAAATGATGGTGATGACATCGGAAGTAGCTACTCGTTACTTTGCAACACCGAAGTCCATTCAGGCATTTAATCCAAGTTTTGTTTTTCATTGGGCAAACAAATATAATCAACCCATTAATCATTGGGAAGATGTGATTAGTCACTTCTTAATGATTCCGATGGCACACCAAATGGTTGGTGATTATTTAGTCATTGATGAAGCAAAAGAAGAGGAAAATCGTAAACACATGTTACTACGCCCTTATCAAGTACATGCTCTGCAAGCTATCGAAGGTGCTGCACTAGGGTGGGATAATGATGATAAAGTTCCTCATGGTGGGTTTGTTTGGCATACAACAGGTTCTGGTAAAACGATCACGAGCTTTAAGACAGCTTTATTTTTATCAACTAGAGCAGGATTTGATAAAGTTGTCTTCTTAGTAGATCGCAAGGAACTCGACAGGAGGACGAGTGATAACTTCAAAGCGTATGCAAAATACGAATCGGTAACCGTCGATGATACAGCACATACCTATCAGTTACGTAGACTTTTATCATCTACTAGCACAGGTATCGTAGTCACTACTACATTTAAATTAAATAATCTCGTGAAAGATTTAGTTGAAGCGGGTGTTGAAAGTTTAGCAAATAAAAAATTAGTCTTTATTATTGATGAAGCCCACCGAACGACAATGGGTGAGATGATGGTAACCATTAAAAATTACTTCCGGAAAAATGGACTGTTCTATGGGTTTACAGGAACACCTTTATTTGACGAGAACCAAATTACAGGAATGATTAATGAAAAGAGTGAGCTCATCAATACAACCGAAAAACTTTTCGGACCAGAATTACATAAATATACGATAGATGAAGCGATTGCAGATAAAAACGTCTTAGGCTTCCATGTGGACTATATAAATACCGGAGAATTTGAAAGTTATGATAGATTACGTGATCAAATTGTTGACGATAAATTAGCTGAACAACCAGACGTACCAAGAAGAAAACTTGAACGCCTTGTGTATGAGCTTTCTGAGTTAGAAGTGGAAAAGGAAGCAAAAAAGCGTAAATTGCTGTTTTATCATGATGAGACACATATTCCGCGAGTAGTTGAGGAAATATTAAACAACTGGGAAGACCAATCACAGCATAAGTTTTTCAATGCCATTTTAACAGTTGCATTTAAACATCGCGTAATAGCTTACTATGAAGAATTTAAAAAGCAATTAGCCGAGCGAGATGATATTGCGATTAACATAGCAATGACCTTTAGTTTTGGAACAGATGCAGATACAAAACCTACCGACCCAGAACTAATTCAGACGATGTTTAAAGACTATGCCGTTTTCACTGGAATTGAATATGCTTACGGTGATAAACGACGAGGCGAAGATGCGTATTATGAAGATGTCGTCGAACGAGCAACACGCGGTGGAAGTGGTCGGAATCCGAAAAATATTGACCTCGTAATTGTAGCAGATCAGCTACTGACAGGTTATGACTCTAAATTTATTAACACGTTATATGTAGACCGAACACTAGCATTACAGGGATTAATTCAAGCATATTCACGCACAAATCGTATTTATGGAAAAGAAAAGGAATTTGGTTCGATTGTCAATTTCCAGTATCCAAGAATAACGGAAGAAACCGTAAATGATGCATTAATTTTATATGGTAGTGGCGGAAAGAGTAGTAAAGCAATTGTAGAGCCATACCCTGTAGCGGTCGATGAATTTGTAAAGTATTCACAAGAAGTGATGCAGATTTTACAAGATCCTACCGCATGGCAAGCCTTAGAAAAAGATGAAGAGGCGAAAGAAATTTTTGTAAAAGCTTTTAAAAAGGCAAACGGTCAGTTAAATACGATTCAACAATATTATGAATTTACTTGGGTAGACGACGTGTTCGGTATAACGGAGCATGAATGGATGCGTTATGTCGGTGCATATCGTAACGTAACAAGAGATGATAACGAGGATGATGATCCAGAAGATTTACCAGTATTACCTTTAGGTGAAGCAAAGCTAGCTGGTACACAAAAAATCGATGCTCACTATATTATCCAATTAATCGGGGATAAAGCTATTTCAACAGATGGAAAACAAACAGTTGACGCAGAAACATTACGGATTGTTTATCAACATATTGAAGAATTAAGTAATATGGGTGACTTTGAACAAGCCGAGCTACTCAAGCAATTTGTTGAAGAGGAACTAGAGCCAGGGAATGTATCGAGTGATGTGAACTTTGACGCGGCATATGAGGAATGGAAGCAAAGTAAATTACGCACAGAAATTTATCAGATTTCCCAAACGTGGGGCATCGATGAAGTTATATTTGAAAAGTCGGTAGAATCCTATTCAACCGCTAACCCAAAAGAAATCCCTTATATTGATGACATCACAAGAACCGTAGACTACAATTCTATTAAGCATCCGCAGACAAGCAATCAATTAGAGCATAATATGGAACTAATGAAGGCGTTGCCGGAGATTGTGCCGAAGTTGAAGAGGAAGTTTAGGTAGAGTATAAAGCATCTTCGCTATTTAATGTTTGGAGTAAAGTTAGAAGATGGAATTAAAGTTGATTTGATATGGATTCTCTGTGGGCATGATTTACGAGCTAAGCGCCAAGCATCAAGCATCAAGGGATGTTGATCCACGTATATTATGCTCTCATGCCCGCCTTCCCATTCTAACTTTCCATATTCAATAGCGAAGAAACAATTTCGCTATTGAATTCTAGGAAAAGGAGCTGCTAAGAATGAGTTTTGTTCACCTCATAAATGGTCATAAACTACCAATATTGTTCATAGGGTCTGGTCTTAGTAAAAGATATATTGATTCTCCAGATTGGGAAGGTCTGTTAAAACAAATATATAGTTATATGGGTAAAACGGATAACGACTATTCTAGACTAAAATCAAGAATAAGAAACACTTCTGACAATCGTGATATACCAGTTGGTGAATTAAATGCGCTCATTGCTACAGAAATGGAAAAATTATTTAATAATTATTATTTTAATAGTGACCTAATAGATAGGCATCCCGAATGGTTAAAAGATGAAATATCACCATTCAAATTATGCGTAGCCTCAATATTTGAGAACTATAAAATAATAGATGAAATGCAAGATGAGGTTGATTGGTTTAAAAAACTAAGAGGAAAAATGCATTCCATTATTACAACAAATTATGATCAACTTATTGAGGATATACTTGAATTTAAAGATGAAAGTATTTTCATAGGCCAGCATCAATTGTTTAATTCGTTGTCGGTGGAAATAGATGAAATGTACAAACTTCATGGTTGTGCGACTAATCCTGAACATATAATCATTACCAGTCGTGACTATGACCATTATAAGGATAATGCTAAACTCTTTAGCGCGAAATTGTTAACATTAATAAGTGAAAACCCTGTGGTATTTCTAGGTTATTCAATAGAGGATCCAAATGTACAAGATACATTAACGAACCTTGTAAGTTGTTTAACAGAAAAGCAAATAAAACAATTGAAAAGTCACTTTTTCATCGTTGATTATAAGCAGGGAGAGGTAGAGTTAATTGAACAACAATACATGTTTCCTGCTAAATCATATGATGGAGCCCAAGTCACTTTCCCTGTAACAGTTATAAGCACAGATAACTATTTAGAGCTATATAAGCAATTATCAAACCTAATGCCGGCAATGAACATTAGTGCAATTAAACAAGTCAAGCGAATTGTGAAAGATATTGTAATCGAGTCATCAGAAACTGTTCAAATAAAAGAACCCATTATTACTATTATGATGGAAGACCTTAATCAATTAACAAATCAAGGTATTGACAAGATGGCTATTGCGGTAGGAAATATTAACAAAATTAATGAATATGGCTATGGAGTAAAACCTAAAATTGAAATATTTGAAGATATATTATTAGATAATAAAAACTTAGATGCGATACGATTATTGAAAGGAACCTATGAGCAGCATTATTTGAAAATAAAACAAAATATTCCAATTTATAAGTACAGCACGAGTGTTAGTAAAACTGTAATTGATGATTGTCAATTGGTTACAGCTTACCTTGAAGAGAAGCAAACATTAAGTAACTATCTTAATAAATCACTATTAAAAGAATTGCGAAATGTACCAGAGGGGAATACATTAAAAGATATCCCAGATAGTTATACCTCAAGCCGCAGAAGAAAATACTTGTGGATTTTTAAAAATTTAGATAATATGAATTTGAAAGAAATAAAGGATTTTTTAGTTGAAGAATTGCCGAAGTATGATTCTTTTGATGGACATAATAAAAGTTATTATAATCGACTAATATCGATGTATGACTTGTTAAAGTATAAAAAATAACCCAAAGGAGTGTTCACACTTTACAGTGGGAATTCCTTTGAGTTATTCTATTTCTTTATTATCTATACTCATAATAAAGGATTATATTCTTATTGTCAATAGAAACTCTTGAGGATTATGCAATCAATGAGAAGTTGTTTCACTGGCAATCACAAAGTACGTTAAAAGAAGAAAGTCCTACAGCTGAGCGGTATATACATCATCAAAAGCAAGGACATCAAATAGCCTTGTTTGTAAGGGAATATAAAAAATAATATGGTTATACTGCACCATTTACATTTCTTGGTACATGTGAATATGTAAGTCATTCTGGAGAAAAACCAATTAGTTTTATGGAACCTGAAACATGAGATGCTTCCAGCGTTGGTGCCTGTTGCGAATAAGAGTATTATTTAATTAATATGCCCCGTATACTTCCTATCAATCATGTTAATAAATATTACTAACATGATAGTTTAGGGAGTGACACAAGATGTTAGTTTTAGAGTTAATTATCGGTTTAGTTCTACTGGCTGCATTTCTTCATTTCCGTTATACAAAAAGGAAACACCAACGGATAAAC
>NZ_JBPPZG010000142.1:0-9919 GCF_051918545.1 Pseudogracilibacillus amylolyticus (SeqCode)
CGATAAGTCCCCAACAAGCCATTCGAATTGCCCGTGAGAATAATGCCGCTATTCAATATGATGAAAGAGCACAAGCACCATTTTTCAATTACTATGATAATCAAGGAAGAGAACATATCGTTTGGTTTGAGGATGCCAGATCCATTCAGGCAAAATTTGATCTGATTAAGCGTTTAGGCTTGCTTGGTATTGCATACTGGAAACTAGGTCTCGCCTTTCCTCAAAATTGGTTATTGCTTAATGATAATTTTATTATTAATAAAAGAGAAACCTAAAATGTTCCTGAAAAATCGGGAACATTTTTTCTTTAGGCTGTTTTCGTAAATTGATTTACTTTTGAATCTGTACCGTAGAAATAAACTGTGCAGTAGTGAAAATTTAAAAACTAGTAACAGCTTCGTTGATTTCCGCCTCCGGGCAGTACGCTTTCCGCGGGCACGGCTTCAGCCCTCCTCGGAAGAAAACCGCTTCCTGCGGGGTCTTCAGACACGTGCTTTTCCCGCAGGAGTCGACTGCCCTCCGGCTCCAATCAACCATAATGATAGTAGCATCAAACTGTGCAGAGTTGTTACTATGCACATCCCAGCGAAGGAAATACACGGAGACTCCTATGGGAGGACAGGCCTAGATGAGACTACGTTGGAGCGGAGCGACGAGTAGGCTCAACAGCCGCCCATGGAAAGCGTAGTGTATTTCCGTAGCGGTATTTTACATCGCAACTTTGTTTAGATATTTGCAGAGTAAATTAACCTAAGTTACTGAACAGTTTATCGATACTGTATTTCAGCAAGTATTCCAGCAAATTTTTTAGAATATCGGTTCTTCATCTTTCGTTAATTTTAAATTAATTGGATAAGTCGCAATATAAACGGCTAGTGCAATGAATACTAGTACTGTCTTCCATAAGAAGGCAAATTTTAAAAAAGGAAAGATGAACAATATAATTATCATCGAGACAACTGAAAAGACAATATCGCGTGGCCTTTGTTTTCGGGCGAAATTTTTTTCACCACAATACGGACATCTGAGGCGGAAAAGACTTTTTAAAGACTCAGCGTATGTCCACTGCGTCTTGCAATGCTGACATATCGGCAACAATTTCACCTCCAACTCCATACGTTTATTGTTCTTCCCCTAGTTCACGTGATCTGTTTGTAGCGCTCTTTACACAATCAATAACTGCATCTTGAAAATTATATTCCCCCAATGTTCGTAGACCCGCTGCCGTTGTCCCATTAGGACTAGTTACATTTTCCCTTAAAACAGAGACAGGCTCTTGTGTATATTTTAACATATTACCGGCACCGATAATTGTTTGCGTAATCAATTGTTTTGCCGTTTTTTCATCCAGTCCTTCTTCTAAAGCAGCTTTTTCCAGCGCTTCAACTAAATAATAAACGTACGCTGGCCCGCTTCCAGAAATTCCTGTAACAATATGCATTTTTTCTTCCTCTACTACCGACACCGCACCAATTGCTTCAAATAACTTTTTAGCTAAAGCTATATGAGTGTCTGCTGCGAATTTCCCTTTTGTAATTGCGGTGGCAGAATAGCCAATCGTGGCAGATGTATTCGGCATCGCTCTTATTACAGCAACTTCTTTTTCAAGTTTATCCGTTATGAAATCTGTCGATACACCGGCAACTACGGAAATGACAAGTTGATGAGCTTCGATATATTTTTTTGTATCTAGTATCGCATGTTCCATATCATATGGTTTCGTTGCAAAAAAGATAACATCTGCCTCTTGAATAACTTCTTCTTTATTTGTGTTGCCCTTAATATTATATTTACCTTTTAATTCTTCTAGTCTTGCTTCATTTTCTTTATTCGCTACATAGATTTGCTCACTTTCCAGTACATTTTTATTAACCATTCCTGCTATAATAGCCTCTGCCATCGAACCGGCACCGATAAACGCAACTTTCTTAACCATAGTTATTGCTCCTTTTTCTTCAATTTAAAATAAAAAACCTCATTTCATCCTAACGAAGGACGGAAAATGAGGTTAAATCCGCGGTACCACCTAATTTGGCAAAATGAGCCCACTTTATATTGATAACGCAAAATTGCGGTTAGTTTTTAGCCAACGACTCCTAGGTAGGTTCAATTATGTCTTTTCCCATGGAATCTTTCAGCCGACGAATTCCACTCTCTTTTGGCAAGTTACATAATTTACTTGTCTATTCATAGTCTTATTTTTATTATTGATTATTTAAAATATTATGTTGTTCCATTCTTTTTGTCAAGCATTTTTAGAAAACTTGGCTTATCGCCCTTTATAGCGAAAGCTAAAGTTGCACTCCCAAATTGATGTCCAAAAAAATTAAAAGATACACCTATCCACTATTTGGTATATAAGTGAATGTTTGTATTCGTTTTGGGGATAATTTAGTGATAGAACCTTTTTTACATATATTTGGAGGTGCTTCATGAAAAAATCATCGACTCCTTTATGGAAAAGATTAAATTATTTAGGTAAAGGAGAAAAATTAAACAATCATTATGAACGTTCTCCACTTGATCGGCAAAGTGAAAAGTATTATCGCAGGCGTTGGCAACATGATAAAGTAGTTCGCACCACTCATGGGGTCAATTGTACCGGCTCATGTAGCTGGAGAGTTCATGTAAAAGACGGAATTATCGCCTGGGAAGCTCAAGCAACCGACTATCCTTCTACTGGACCAGAAATGCCAGAATATGAACCGAGAGGATGTCAACGAGGCGCAACTTTTTCTTGGTATACATATAGCCCACAGCGGGTTCGCTATCCATATATCCGGTCCTCCCTCTTAAAAATATGGTCAGAGGCTCTTAGCGAACAAAAAGACCCAGTACGTGCATGGAAAAGTATCGTAAATGATGAGGAAAAATCTAAACGCTATAAGTCATCTCGTGGAAAAGGTGGATTTGTACGGACTACCTGGGATGAAATTAATACATTAATTACTGCATCGATGATTCATACGATTGAAACGGAAGGACCTGATCGAATTTTTGGATTTTCGCCAATCCCCGCTATGTCGATGGTTAGTTATGCAGCCGGTGCTCGGTTTTTGAATTTAATCGGGGGATCGTTATTAAGTTTTTATGACTGGTATGCAGATCTACCTCCCGCATCTCCACAAGTTTGGGGCGAACAAACGGATGTGCCTGAAAGCTCAGATTGGTATAATTCGAGTTATTTGCTCGTTTGGGGATCAAATTTACCACAGACTCGGACACCAGATGCACATTTTATGGTGGAATCGAGATACAGGGGGACAAAAGTTGTTGCCGTTGCCCCAGATTACGCTGAATATGTAAAATTTGCTGACACATGGCTTCCAGTTGAAGCTGGAATGGATGCTGCTCTTGGCATGGCGATGACACATGTTATTTTAAAAGAATACTATGTCAATCAAGATACTCCTTATTTTATAGATTATGTGAAAAGATATACTGATTTACCATTTTTGATTACGTTAGAAAATAGTGAAAGTGGGTTACGTGCAGGTAAATTTTTGCGGGCAAATGATATAGGCATGGACATTTCCAAAGCAGAATGGAAATCAGTCGTATATGACCAAATAAATAATTCTTTTGCAGTACCGAATGGAACAATTGGTCATCGTTGGGAAAATGAAAAAACGTGGAATCTTCATTTAAAGGATACCGACAATAAACTAGGTTCTATTGATCCATTACTTTCACTTGAATCAGATCATGATGAAATTGTTCAAGTAAGTTTTCCACAATTCATGACAGAGAGTAAACAAATTTTTAGACGTCACGTTCCTGCTAAAAAAATTAAAATAAATGGAAAAGAACAATATGTAACAACTGTCTTTGATCTGCTCATAGCAAATTGTGGGGTTACCCGTGGTTTAGAGGGAGAGCCAAATGTTAATTATGATGATGAAAGCACTGCTTTTACACCAGCCTGGCAGGAGAAACTAACAGGAGTACCTAAAGAAGATGTTGCTCAAATTGCACGAGAATTTGCCCAAAATGCGATTGATTCAAAAGGGCGTTCGATGATCATTATGGGATCTGGAATTAACCATTGGTACCATTCAGATATGATCTATAGAACCATTTTGAACCTTGTCTTACTTACAGGTTGTGAAGGGGTCAATGGAGGAGGTTGGGCTCACTATGTTGGTCAAGAAAAAGTTAGACCGCTGGAAGGATGGCAAACAATAGCAATGGCTCGTGACTGGGGTGGTCCGCCGAGATTACATGCAGGAACATCATTTTTCTATTTTGCAACAGAACAATGGCGTTACGATGATCAAAAAGCAGAGAATCTCACATCTCCATTAACGAAAAAGCCCCGTTATGATCATTTGGGAGATTATAATTCTTTAGCAACACGATTAGGCTGGGTACCTTCATACCCACAGTTTAATAAAAATCCAATTAAGATTACGAATACAAATTCAAATGAGGAAGCAGCCAAAATAGTTGTCGATCAAATTAAGTCTGGTGAATTAAATTTTGCAATCCATGAACCTAGCAATCCTCAAAACTTTCCAAAAGTACTTTTTGTATGGCGAGCAAATTTAATTGGTAGTTCTGCAAAAGGACATGAGTACTTTTTAAAACATTTGCTTGGAACGCATGAAAGTACGATGAGTGAACAAGAGGAAGAGAAAAATACGAATGAAATTAAATGGATAGAAGATATCCCTGAGGGTAAATTGGATTTACTAATAAACTATGATTTCCGAATGAGTGGGACTGGCCTTTACTCTGATATTGTATTGCCTGCCGCTACTTGGTATGAAAAATATGATCTATCAAGTACTGATATGCATCCATTTGTTCATCCATTTAATCCGGCAATTACTCCGCCATGGGAGGCGAAATCAGATTGGGATAGCTTTGGTTCCTTAGCTAAAAAATTTACCGAAATGGCAAAAACCTATTTTCCAAATCCGGTACATGACGTTGTAGCTAATCCGCTGTTACATGATTCAAAAGACGAAATCGCTCAAAGCTATGGAACCGTTCCAGATTGGAAAAAAGAAAATACTGCCCCGATACCAGGAATAAATTTCCCTAGAATTACAGTAGTGGAAAGGGATTATACGAAAGTGTATGAAAAATACATTTCATTAGGTGAAAATGTCCGTGATCAAATCGGTGCACATGGTATTGGGTGGAAAGCAAAAGAAGAATATGAATACTTAAAGAAATTATTAGGAACAAATAAGCGATTAAAATATTTCAATGATCTACCAAGTCTAGAGACAGACCGAAATGTCGCAGAAACTATTTTAACACTATCAAGTACGACAAATGGTCAGATGGCAATGAAAGCATGGAAAGCACAGGAAGAGGCTACTGGACAACCATTACAAGACTTAGCAAGTGGACGTGCCCAAGAGCGTTATTCATTTAACGACATTACAACTCAACCACGACAAGTAATCAGCTCTCCTATATTTAGTGGGACAAATACAGGTGGGCGCAGATATTCAACATTTACAACCAATATTGAACGACTAGTTCCTTTTCGAACGTTAACAGGCAGACAACATTTTTATTTAGATCATGACGTCATGCTGGAATTTGGTGAAGAGTTACCAACATTTAAACCACCGCTTCAAAAATTAACATTTTATGAGAATGACCTGAAACCAAAGCCAGTTAATAATGAAATAACATTGCGTTATTTAACACCACACTTCAAATGGTCATACCATTCAACCTATTTTGATACCTTGCCAATGTTAACGTTGTTCAGAGGGGGACCTACTGTTTGGATGAATAATGAAGATGCTGCAACCGTGAATATTAAAGACAATGACTGGATTGAAATATATAACCGAAATGGCGTCGTCGTTGCTCGAGCAGTAGTGAGTCACCGAATGCCACGAGGGATTGCTTATATGTACCATGTTCAAGACAGATTAATTAATGTTCCCGGCTCCAAAATTTCCAGAACACGGGGTGGAACCTTTAACAGTCCAACCAGAATCCATGTAAAACCAACTCATATGATTGGCGGATATGCACAGCTCAGTTACGGATTTAACTATTATGGCCCAACAGGAAATCAACGCGATGAACAAGTAATTATCCGAAAAGTCGAAGGAGAGGTTGATTGGCTTGAGAATTAAGGCACAATTTGGAATGATCATGAATTTAGATAAATGTATCGGTTGTCATACATGTAGTGTTACGTGTGGAAATGTCTGGACGAATCGCCCCGGTGCGGAATATATGTATTGGAATAACGTTGAAACTAAACCCGGTGTCGGATATCCAAGAGGTTGGGAAGATAATGACGCTAGAAAAGGCGGCTGGCATGTAAAAAACGGAGAACTTAAACTAAAAGCCGGTGGAAAAGTCAATAAACTGCTAAACATATTTTACAATAAAAATTTAGTGCAAATCGATGAATATTATGAGCCTTGGACATATGATTATGAAAATTTAATTAAGAGTCCAGAAAAAGAACATCAGCCAGTCGCTCGCCCTATATCAGAACTTACGGGTGACTATATGGAAATTAAATGGGGACCAAATTGGGAAGATGACTTAGCAGGTGTTCATGAAACTGGAAAAAATGATCCAAATATGCGAAATTTAGATGAACAAATTAAATTTGAATTCGAAGAAACATTTATGATGTATTTACCGAGAATTTGTGAACATTGCCAAAACCCTTCCTGTGTTGCATCTTGTCCTTCTGGTGCAATTTATAAACGAGAAGAAGACGGCATTGTTTTAGTTGACCAGGATACGTGCCGAAGTTGGCGTTTTTGTATGACAGGATGTCCGTATAAAAAAGTTTACTTCAACTGGAAAACACATAAAGCGGAAAAATGTACATTTTGTTTCCCAAGAATTGAAAATGGTGAGCCTACGATTTGTTCCGAAACATGTGTTGGGCGACTAAGATACATCGGTATCGTGTTATATGATGCCGATAAAGTGAAAGAAGCAGCTTCTGTACCTGACGAAAAGGATTTATATGAAGCACAACTTAAAACATTTTTAGACCCATTCGATGAAGATATTCAGAAAGAAGCAATTAGACAAGGAATTCCTGAAGACTGGATTGAAGCGGCAAAACGATCACCTGTTTATAAATTAGCAATCGAACAAAAAATTGCACTTCCATTACATCCGGAGTATAGAACGATGCCAATGGTTTGGTATGTACCACCTTTAAGTCCATTTATGAATGCATTGGGAGGACAAGTAGATTCATTAGCACCCGAAGTAATTTTTCCAACCATTAACCAGTTTCGTATCCCGATTGATTACCTAGCGAGTTTATTTTCAGCAGGTGATACACAAGTCATTAAAAATGTCCTGCAAAAACTAGTTGCCATGAGAACGTATATGCGATCTGTTCAGCTTGAAAAATCGTTTGACAAGTCAATTTTAAGTGAAGCGGGGATGGATGAGGAAACCGCAATCGAAATGTACGAACTATCAGCAATTGCTAAATATGATGATCGTTATGTTATTCCTAAATCTCATCGTGAACAAGCAGATGATATGTTTACTTATCGTGGTTCTGCCGGTTTAGATTTCATGGAAGGTTGTAGTGACTGCTTCGGCGGTGAATCCGCTAACCCATTAAAATATTATGAAAGTGGATTTTGGAGTGAGGATAATGGAAACACATCAAAAAGTGTATAAAATCGCCTCGATTTTGCTGCAATATCCGACAGAAGAGTGGCTACGAGAAATAGAAGAAATAAAGTTAGAGTTAAAAACGATGGACGATTCCTTAACAAAAATGTATTTCAATTCCTTTCTTTATTATGTCGAATCAACTCCATTCATGGAATTATGTGAAAGGTATGTAGCCACCTTTGATTATCATGGTATCGTCTCGCTTCATTTGACGTACCATGTGTTTAAAGACTCCAGACAACGTGGGGAAGCATTAGTTCAATTACGAAACATATTTAAACAATCTGATTTTGAAACCATAACAGAAGAGCTTCCCGATTACTTACCATTGATCCTTGAATTCTTATCAGTGACAAATGAAGAACAATTGCAACAAGTATTAAAGCTACATTATAAATCAATGGAAAAATTACATGACGACTTAATGAAGGAAAATAACGAGTATCATTTCATTTTAAAAGCAATCAATAATGTTTCCGAACAAAAAATAAAAAATGTATCCTGACAGAAAGGATGAACGCTTTGACAAAGATTGATATACTGCTTTGGATTGTTGTTCCATATGTATCCATTGCCATTTTCATTCTTGGCCATATTTACCGTTATAATACGGATCAATTTGGCTGGCAAGCAAAGTCAAGTCAATTTTTAGAACAAAAGCGACTACGATGGGGGAGTACCTTATTTCATTACGGGATTATCTTTGTGTTCTTTGGCCATGTCGCTGGTTTGTTAATACCTAAGGAATGGTTTGACTTTTTTGGAATAACAAGTGATATGTATCATTTTGGCGCAATATTTTTCGGAGGCTTGGCAGGTGTTGTGACGGTAATTGGTGGGTTTCTACTCTTTTTAAGACGAGCTACAGTCAAACGTATCATCAATAATTCCAGCACAAGTGATTATGTATCTCTTGTACTTTTGGGGATTGTTGTCCTAGTAGGTTTTACAGCTACAATGGGATACACAGCCACTGGAGGTACATTCGATTATCGCGTAACAATCGGCCCATGGCTTAGAGAAATAATTACATTCCGCCCTTCTGAAGTCATGGTACTGGCTATGGCGCAATCACCTATTGGCTTCCAAATGCATGTATTGTTCGCATTTTTACTCTTTGCCGCTTGGCCATTTACAAGACTTGTACATGTATTTAGTCTACCATTAAAATATTTACAAAGAAGATATATTCCATATCGAAATATGCGCTCGCCAGAGAAGGTAGAATTACCTGAAAAAAATGAACTTAACTAATTGCGTTTTAATTCTCTTGCTAATATATGCTATACTATGTCATAACTTATCTAGGATAAGATCAACTTTTAGTTGAAAGGGGCATTTCTTATGAAAACAGGACCTGCACTACGACAATTAACAGCACATCGTTCTATTCACGATGCCGCGCAATCTCAAGCAAGGGAACTCACAGAAATGACGATACAACTATTTAAGGAAGAACGTGAAGAAGATTGTTTAAAAACAGCAAAAATACTAATTGAACATTGGGAAGAAAAAATTATTGCTCATGCAGATGCTGAAGATGAAGGTTTTTATCAAGAACTTTTAGAAGAAGGAAATATTCCCAAAAAGGATCTTTATATGTTAATGCGAGACCATGATTTATTCAGACAAATTGTAAGTCATATAAAAGAACAAATTAATGAAAAAAATAAAGTTACAGAAGAAAATATTTACGAAATGTATTCTTTACTAGTCATTAATGATTTTCACCATCAAGGTGAGGAAAATACATTATTCCTGAATCAATAAGTAAGAAATGAACATAGGAGAGATTGTTAACTAGCTATATCGTGATGTAACCACGGGAATCTCAGTTTAACCACAAGAAGTGGGATTTAACCATGTAGGAACGTATTGTTGAGCCAATTTGTGATTTAATCACCGCAATTACAGTTTAACCACGAGAAATCGCATTTATCCACGAAGAGTCTCCCCGTGAGATCAAGTCAGATATTCAAGCCAATTGATAAAACAAAAAACAGTATCTTCGGATTTCGGTTCCAAGATACTGTTTATTTAATGTATTTTAAATTTAATGGAGGAGGAAGAGGGATTCGAACCCCCGCGGGCTTTGACACCCCTGTCGGTTTTCAAGACCGATCCCTTCAGCCAGACTTGGGTATTCCTCCAGTTGCGACATTTTTTAATATACATGATTTTTTTATTGTTGTCAATAAAAACTATTTTAAGTTTACCGTTTTTCTAATGGAAATTGAATTTTCGATGACGCGATTCTTGGGTATAAGGTTTTTTGATATAT
>NZ_JBPPZG010000143.1:0-9910 GCF_051918545.1 Pseudogracilibacillus amylolyticus (SeqCode)
TAATAAAAATTTGTTAAATCAAAAAGACCACGTTAATTTGAAAGCTTAACATCCTTTGACATTTTTCTACAAAACTTTGATACTAGTATAGAAGAAAAGTTGTTTTATAGTTTTATTCGACACAGATAAGGGAATTTAGTAAAAAGTATGATGTGTAAAGGAGGATAATGTTGAAAAAAATCTATTCAATAATACTACTATGCAGCTTTGCTAGCTTTATCCTCGTTGCTTGTGCTTCGGACCAGTCAACAAGTAATGATAATGAAGAGAAAAGAGAAGCAACTGTGCCAAAGGAAGTTCAACAAAATGAAATCTCTAATGAGGACGCTAGAGATAAATCTACTAACGAAGATAACAAAAAACAAGTGAAAGAATTTAATTTCGAGAAACCTGAAAGTGTTCGGGGTCTTTATGTCACTGGTCATTCAGCTGGTGAGGAGAAATTTAATAGCTTGATAGAATTAATTGAAAACACGGATTTAAATGCAATGGTCATTGATATAAAAGATGATTTTGGCAATATCACCTATGAACCAGATAAAAAGTCTCCGTTAGCTTCGTTTGGGAAACCATACATAAAAGATCCAAAAAAAATGTTAAAAGTGCTTAAAGAACATAATATATACCCAATTGCTCGGATTGTGGTTTTTAAAGATTCTGTATTAGCGGATGAAAACCCTGAACTATCTTTTAAGAATGGAAAGGAAGTATGGCGCAATGGTCGGGATGAGGCATTTGTTAATCCTTTCCAAAAAGATGTGTGGGAACATAATCTTATCATCGCTAAAGAAGCAGCTGAAATGGGTTTTGCGGAAATTCAATTTGACTATGTTCGTTTTCCTGAAGGGTTCGAAAACAAAGCAGAAGATCTTGCTTATGATAAAGGAGATTATGAAAATATAGAAAATCAAGAGAAAGCGCGTGTCCAAGCAGTAACTGATTTTGTTACTCATGCTAAAGAAGAATTAGAGCCCTATGATGTAGATATTTCTGTCGATGTATTTGGGTACACAGTGACAGTTCCAAGTGCTGGCGGAATTGGGCAAGACATTGTTACGATCGGTGAACAAATTGATGTTTTATCATCGATGATTTACCCTTCTCATTGGGGAGACGGCAATTTAGATGTCGCCAAACCAGATTTAGATCCATATCAATTAATTCACAATTATGTAGTTAAAGAAAAGGAGAAATTTCTCCAAATGGATACACCACCAATTTCACGACCATGGATTCAAGATTTCACAGCATCCTGGCTAGGATCAGGAAATTATAAAAAATATGGTAAAGAAGAGGTGGAAGCTCAAATACGTGCATTGAATGAAGCGGGTGTTAATGAATTTCTTCTTTGGAACGCTTCAAACAATTATACAGAGAATGTAGATTATACACCTGAATTAGATGAAGAGGTAGTGAAAAAGGTAAAAAAAGAAGATAAAGAATTGAAGAAAGAGATAGAGCAAAAGGAAAAAGAAAAAAACGATATAGAGCGAAAAGATGACGAAGAAAAAGCAAGCGATACAACTGAAGAAGAGAATGAAACAGAAAAAGGGGAAGATTAAATGCGTTTAATAGAGTCATCTCGTCTTCACGTACTTCTGTTTTGTTCACTTATTGTTTTGTTAAGTGCATGTGGAGCAACATCCGAAGAGAGTGCTCCCGGTGACGTAGCGACAAAAGATGAAACAGCAAGTGATTCAACAGAAGTGGAAAAAGAGTCAGCGGAAGAAGAAAACAATACAGATGTTGATGAAAAGAAGGATTCAGAGAATAAAGAGGCTGCCTATAAAGTGACTCCACAGTGGTTTGTTACACCGACGGATGATGCTAGTGAGAAAGTTGTATTATTAACTATTGATGATGCGCCTGACGAACATGCAGTTGAAATGGCGAAAACGTTGAAAGGACTAGATGCTCCAGCCATCTTTTTCGTCAATGGTCATTTTCTCCAAGATGAAGAAGGACGAAAACAGTTGCAAGAAATCAATGAGCTAGGCTTTCCGATTGGTAACCATACAATGACCCATATCGATCTCACGACAATAAATGAAGAAGAACAAAAAAAGGAAATTTCCGAAGTTAATAGATTAGTAGAAGAAATTATCGGTGAAAAACCTAAATTCTTCCGTGCCCCATTTGGGAAAAATACAGAGTATAGTGAGAAACTAGTCGAAGAAGAGGGAATGCTCCTTATGAATTGGACGTATGGCTATGATTGGGATAAAGAATACCAAGATGCCGACGCACTCACAGACATCATGGTGGACAGCCCGTTGTTAGGTGAGGGTGCGATATTGTTAATGCATGATCGTGAATGGACAAACGATGCTCTCGCCGACATCGTTACAGGATTACAGAATAAAGGGTATGAAATGCTTGATCCATTAGAAATTGAAAATGTAAATGATTAAGAAGAATGATGGATGTTGGATAGAATTGTTTTTATTAAGAAGGCTGAGGTATAAGTGAAGTTTATAACTCTAAGAATGAACCAATAATATATAATACTGGAAATATTATATATATGATATTACATATCGCGGTGCATATTTATGTAAATTTTAAAACGGAAAAAGTTCTGAAAGATAAAATTAAGTCCAGTCAAAATTTTAGTTAAGTTAGCGTTAGTAAAATTAAAAGAAGAAATACAAAAGAGCGTCAAATAATTTCTTTAACTATCTTAAACAAGCAATTAGATCCGTGGTTTAAGCCACGGATCACTAAATAGAAACCTCATAAAGAGTATTGTCAGTATCCTATATTCGACACCGCTGCTAACTATCTATATTAGAAAGAATGGCACGCACTTCATCTGTTGATTCTGTGGTCATCAATTGATTTCTTAATTCGCTTGCGCCTTTAAATTCTTTTACATATATTTTAAAGAAGCGGCGCAGCGTTTTAAATGGACGAACGTCTAGATCTTTTGAGTATTTATCATGTAGGTCAAGATGAAGTCTTAGTAAGTTAAGTAATTCCTCACTACTATGAATTTTAGGTTCCTTTTCAAAAGCAAATGGGTTTTTAAAAATTCCTCTCCCAATCATAATTCCATCTACACCATACTGTTCGACAAGTTTCATTCCTGTTTGACGATCAGGTATATCTCCGTTAATCGTTAAAAGAGTTTGTGGAGCTATTTTATCTCGAAGTTCCTTGATTTCTGGGATTAGTTCCCAATGTGCATCCACGTTGCTCATTTCTTTTTTTGTTCGTAAATGAATAGACAAGTTTACGATATCTTGTTCTAGAACATGAGTCAACCATTCTTTCCATTCATCGATATACGTATATCCAAGTCTCGTTTTCACACTTACAGGCAATCCACCCGCTTTGGCTGCTTGAATTATTTGTGCAGCCGTTTCGGGGTGACGGATGAGGCCACTTCCTTTACCTTGAGATGCTACATTATGAACTGGACATCCCATGTTTATGTCGATGCCTTTAAACCCTAATTTAGCCAATTCAATACTCATTGTCCGAAAATGGTCCGGGTTCTTTCCCCAAATATGTGCAACAATAGGTTGTTCATCTTCTGTAAAAGTCAAACGCCCTCTCACATTAGAAATACCTTCAGGATGACAAAAACTATCTGTGTTCGTAAACTCTGTAAAAAACACATCCGGTTTTCCAGCCGCACTAACTACATGACGAAATACAACGTTGGTAACATCCTCCATTGGTGCAAGAATAAAAAATGGACGAGGTAAATCATGCCAAAAATTACTTTTCATTATCTATTCGAATCCTTTCATGAATGCATACTACATAAATATATCACTTGCAATACAATTTAATATAATATTTTGCTTGAAATAAATCCATTACAAATTCAAGCAACTTTACAAATTATCATTTTGGATATAGAAGTACAACTCCCTCCATGATTTGCCTCCATGACAATCTATTAAATTAATTTTTCATACATTTTGTAAAAATATATTTTACCATTGAAATTTTACTAAAGTTTACCTTCTTTTAACCAATTATTAACATCTAATTAATCTTTCGCAGATACAATGAAGATAGTTCAAAAATAAAAGGAGGAAACGATCGTGTCAAATAATTTAGTGAAGAAAACAGAATATACTCAGTCACAGAAAATGATGATTTTTATCCTGGCAATGTCACTTAATGGCCTAGCAAATTTATTTACAGAATTGTTGCCTGAGTTTGAAATAGGTCCTATTGATCTTTCTATTTCATACATGGCTTTTGTTCCGGTCATTCTCGTCATCTTATTTCATCCATTATACGCAGCCCTTGGAGCTTCTATAGGAGCAATTATCTTTGGGGATTTATTACTGGGAGATTTTGGGGGATTAGGTGAAGTTGAAGGATTTCTGCAAATTACTTTAGCAATGTATATTGCAGGACTACTTGTCAGAGATCCAATGAACAAAAAACAAATTTCAATTGCAGTACTTATCGGGGTAGCAATTGATCAAATTCTAGGTGCCATTGTTGATATTGGAAAAGTATGGTATGGAGTAGAAGAATTAGAAGCAGTTCCAGGCTTACCAGAAAGCATTGTCGCAATGGAGGCATTTGACTTCGTTAATAATATGATTATTTCTGGGGTACTGTTCGGATTAATTCCTACACTCTATTTACTACCAAAATTATACGGAAAAATTGAGCCTTTAATGGGAATGAATCCACGAGACAAAAATGAAAAAGCTTCAATTACTGAATTTATTTCTGTTCGTCTAATGATCATCACCATCTTCCTTAGTTTCGTTGGGCTAGTTGCTGAGTTTATGGCGGAAATGGACATCAACTTCGCGGTTTGGGACCCAGGATTCTTAGAGCAATTTGGAAATGGATTTATCTGGTTACCGATATCTGCTGCAGGAATTATTGCTTTTACGGTCATATTTATCGCAGTAAGGTTAACAAAAAAAGCTAAAAAAGAGAAAAAGGATAATGTAAAATGGTCAGCTTAAATCAACCAATTGTAGAAATTAAAGGTGTTCACTATCAATATCCAGGTGCTGAGCATCCGGTATTAAATGGTGCAAATCTAACCATTCATCAAGGAGACTTTCTTGCCATTATCGGTGGAAATGGAAGTGGTAAATCAACTCTTTGTAAAACAATAAACGGTTTAATTCCCCATTATTTCTCTGGACATTATGAAGGAGAAGTCATTATAGAGGGAGAACCTGTTAAAGATCAAGCTGTTGCAACACTAAGTCACAATGTAGGCTATGTTTATCAAGATTTTCAAAATCAATTAATGAAACTAACTGTTCTAGAGGATGTATCTTTTGCTCCACTTAATTTCGGATATGCAGATTATAAAGAAAAAGCGATACAGGCATTAGAACTACTAGGAATAACACATTTGCAAGATAAAACAATTTGGGAGTTAAGCGGTGGAGAAAAGCATTTAACAGCACTTGCAGGTGTACTAGCTCTCAATCCTGAAATACTTATTGTTGACGAACCCGTTGCACAACTTGATCCACAGCATGCAACCGAAATATATGAAAAATTGAAATATTTGAATGAAGAATTAGGAAAAACAATCATTACAATCGAACATCATACCGAATTTATTGCAAATTACTGTAATCAAGTCGCTCTCATTGAAAATGGGAAGGTAAAATGGCATGAAGATGTAAGAAAAGGATTACTCCATGTCACCGAACTTCAAGAAGCACATATTTACCCACCACAGGTAACGCAAGCAGCGATGCAATTAGATAGCTATACATCCAATGATGACCTACCGATTACAGTTGAAGAAGCAATCACTTACTTTAAAAATTATTATTTTTTATCGGATTCAAATTGTTTAAAGCCAAAATTACGGACAACGAATTCAGCCATATTATCCGTATCTGATCTTCAATATGAAGTGAAGTTATTGAATAAAGAAAGAAGAACTGTTTTAAATATAGAGGAAATGACATTTTATGAAGGTGATCAAATTGCCATTGTTGGAAATAATGGTGCGGGAAAAACAACACTAATGAAGAGTCTTGCCGGCATAATTAAACCAAAACAAGGAGCCATTACTGTCGATGGTATTGATGTTTTAAAAACACCTGTTGAAGAACTTTCCAGCTATATTTCCTATATTTATCAAAACCCTGAGGAAATGTTCATTCAAGATACGATTGAAAATGACATTACTTATTTCGGAAATGTACGAAATATCGAGCATGACACTCTATACGAACAGATAGCGGAGTCTCTAGACATGAATCATATACTTCCACTTGATGGTAGATTACTGAGTGGAGGTCAGCAAAGAAGAGCTTCTGTCGCAATTGGTCTTGGTATGTTACCAACAGTCATGATGCTAGATGAACCAACAGCAAGCCTTGATATAGGGAACAGAAAACAATTAATTAATATCCTACATTCGATTCGTGACAAAATAAAAACAGTACTCATTGCAACACATGATATGCAACTTGTTGCAGAATGGGCAACGAGAGTAATCGTCATAGAGCATGGAAAAATAATTTTTGATGGTACGCCAAAGGTTTTATTTGATCGTGTTGAAATATGGCAACAAGCCGGGCTAAAATTACCACAGATTGCAGAACTTAGTCTCGCTTTAAACATCCAACCTGCTTTATCTGTAAATGAATTTGTTGAGAGAATAAAGGAGGCTCATGTTGATGGATCTAACGGCTAAAATAAAAGATGTACTAAATGTAGAAACAATTAAACTTGAGTTAATAAAAACCGCTTTTGGTAAACCCGATGTATACTTTGCTAGAATTGACGCTAGGTTATTAATCTTTTGGTATTTAATCATCAGTCTTTTACCATGGTTTACTTTTAATAATACAATTTTAATCACTATTATCATCTATACAGCATTTCTTGCAGTTATTTCACGAGTAAGCCCGTTAATATTAACATTGCTTGCGATTGGAATCATTACTGAGCTATTTACGATATTTGTTGTTACAGCTTTCTTTGCAGGTAGTAGCTTGGCAACGGTTATGCCACTTCTCACCCTGTCGATGAAAATATTTATCATGTCGATTACCAGTGTCTCTGTTTTTACAAGTATGAGTCCAGAAAAGCTAAGTGATGGGTTATTAAGTTTAGGGCTACCGGCACAATTTAGCTTTGCTGTCTCTTATGCATTTCGTATGTTGCCAATTCTGTTAGATGAGTACCATCAAATTTTTCAATCTTACAGGCTACGCGGGAAAACACCTGAAAAACATGGTTTTGTAAAATGGAGGATCATTTATTATTACATCATAGTTATTATTAAGTCATTTTATCCGTTAATGCTCAACGTAGCAAAACGAACGCGACTTACAGTAGAAGCTTTAGAAGTGCGTGGATTTTCGTATTCGCTTCATAATCCTGAAGCAAAGAAACAAAAGTTAGCCTATTTAAAATTTAGAAAACAAGACTATATATTCATTCTTTCACAAACGATTATTATTTTACTTATCTTATGGTTTGGTGCTACATTTCCATCCTAAGAAAGAACGTAATTAAAAAGGAGAATTTTCATGCATATCGATTTTCATACACATGCGAATTTATCAAAAAAAATAAATGTTTCTCTAGAAACTTTTAAAAAGAAAATGCAAGAAGCAAAAGCAAGTGGACTTACTGCACTAGCGATCACGGAACACTTTAACGCTACAAATATTATAGAGCTATATGAAAAGTTTCAAGAAGAATTTACATATAATAAAGACTATTATGAGATTGAAGGAATGAAAGTATTTTGTGGATTAGAGGTTGACGTGAAGGAAAATGGACATTTTCTCATCATCGGTTCTCGTGATGACATCTTAACGATCGCACGTCTTCTTCTCCCTTTTCATGACAAGGAATCTTTTATTCCAGTAAAGGATCTAATTACTTTACTTGCAAATTTTAATGTATTGAAAATTGGTGCTCATCCATTACGTAAATCAACACCATGGGTTCATCACGAACCATCTATTCTCAAACAGTTTGACGCATATGATTTAAATGGAAAAGATCTATTTACTTATGGATCGGAAATAGAAGAAAGAGTACGTACCTTTGCAAATGAATATAAAATTCCAGTTGTTGGTGGTAGCGACACTCATGAACAACTGCAATATGGATCCATTATAAACATATTCCCAGAATGCGATTCAATCGATGAGCTAAGAGAAGCAATTTACCAACGTGACTATGAAACAATAATTTCACCATGCCTAGAAGTGAAAGTCAAAGCAGCGAGCCAAGTGAAGAAAATAATCAAAGAAATAAGCATTGTTTAAGAAAGAAAATCTCCCACTCCACGTCATATTAGATAAACATACTGATATGACGTGTTTTTTTATTTTTGTTAATCGTGTCAAAGATAATAGAGAAAGCCTTTTGTCTTGGACGTATAATTGGGTAAGCATTCTTATTAGAGAAAAATAGTAACGAAACATATTTTACGATTATTCATCGTAGGGCAAGAATAGAAGGAAAGTATTTAAGTGAAAAATCTTTATCAGATATAACTTTAGTGATGGCAAATTTTGTGATTCGCCTGTGACCAGTCTGGATCGCTCTCACAAAGGCACGTATTTCCTGATAGCCACTATTTTAAAAAGGAAAACCAAGGAAACTTTAAATACATACTATTCACAACGAAGGAAGCAGCTTTTGAACGGTTGAAGTTTGGTCCAAATTAAATGTTCCTTTAGCTATTATTTGTGAGCCGATTGAAAACGGTGAATAAGCTATATTATATAGAAGAAACATTTTGCTTTAAAATGTTTCTTTCGTTTTACCGCATCTAACGCATGCGCCAGTAAAGTAATTATATTTATGTTTTTTAAAAAGGATACAAATTAATGCTTTAAATTTCATGTTGGCTAGCTCCTTCTCAGATGTTATGTCAATATTAACAAATGGAGTTTAATATTTAATTACAACCACATTAAAAAACATTATTTATTTTTGTCTTCATGAAATGTAGTCGTTACTTTTATGGTTAAGTTTTCCACAACTTTCTTGTGGGCCACTTGCTCCGTTGTAAGAAAGTGCTAAAGAAAGGTCTAGAATTTATTGGCAGATAAGAAAGTTTAAAACTTTCCTACTGCTCACTGGCTAAAAGCGCGACGTCCTGGGACTGTAGCTACGCTTTCGTCCCACCGTAAAGATTTGTCGCAACGCCAGTACTAGCACTTCCTGTGCGTCGTAAGTGCAACTTTAGTTCTCGCCAAGGTTTGGCGAAAGCCTTAGTTTTCTAAGATTAACACTGCTCCAAGTTCTGAATAAATATGAGTTAAAGGGAGGAGTTTATTTTTATTGGAAAGTAAAGATCGGTTTTCATGAGGTTTTTTTACAAATCTTCTGAGTCTAGAAAGTAGATGTATAAAATCATAGTCAGTTGCAAGCTCATACGTTCGATTGGTTATGGGATCTGTATTTGGATTATAACTTTAGCTCAAGTGGCCAAAGTAAACAATTTAAACTTGATGTCTTGCTTTTATTTAAAATTATTTTCATTTTATCGTCCCATAAATCGATAACGCATTTTCGGTTGAAAATAGGAAGAAAACGCTTGATATGAATCTAAAAGACCATTGCCATCAGGTGTTAACTCAAGTAAAATATTAATAATAATAATATTGTTTAACAAGCAATGTTATACTTATTTACTTTGGATAATGACAAAGGTACAATGATGTACCCGCAATGTTAAAAATGTATCGAAAAAGGATATTAGGGGGGAAGATTAAATGTCTAATGAGCACGATGTTTTACTAGATAAAAGGAAAGAAAAGGAACAAAAAGTTAAAACGGAAAGAAAAGAAGGAGCGCCAACTCCAGCTTTTATAGGGGCATCTTGGGCAGCGTTGATGTTGGGTGTTGGGGCTTATCTCATAGGTTTATTTAATGCCGCAATGGAGCTAAACGAAAAAGGATATTATTTTGCCATTTTAGTATT
>NZ_JBPPZG010000144.1:0-9905 GCF_051918545.1 Pseudogracilibacillus amylolyticus (SeqCode)
AAGTATCCAATTACTAATAAACCAAGTACAAACCATGATAGACGAAACATTTTTAAGTCCTTAATCGCTTCACTTGGCGTTCTCAATTTCGATACATCATAATTTTTAGGTATGTTTTTTCTGAAATAAATTAATAATACCGAAATCGTTGCTACCAGAGAAAATAAGTTTGGAATAATCATTCGTGAAGCATATTCGACAAATCCAATACCAAAGAAATCGGCTGAAACAATATTAACTAAGTTACTAACAATAAACGGCAGGGATGTTGTATCAGCAATAAACCCACTTGCCATGATAAATGGAAAAATCATTTTTTCTTTAAAATTCAAATGACGTACCATTGCAAGTACAATCGGTGTTAGAATAAGTGCTGCACCATCATTCGCAAATAAAGCTGCGACAATCGCACCCAAAATGCTAATATAGACAAACATCTTGATTCCATGGCCTTTTGCAATTCGTGCCATATGTAATGCTGCCCATTCAAATAATCCAATTTCATCTAATACTAATGAAATAAGAATGATTGCCACAAACGATAATGTTGCGTTCCATGTGATACCAATAACTTCAAGTACATCACTAAATCCCACTACTCCTACGAGTAAAGCAATAATAGCTCCTCCCATGGCAGACCAGCCAATATTTAAATTCTTTGGCTGCCAAATGACTAGGACTAGGGTTAATACAAATATTAAAATTGCGAGTATAAGCGTTGCCTGCAAAATAAGACCTCCAAAATTAACAACAAGAAATTCGTGTACCTTTCTCTTCCAGTTCTTTTAATTTATCATCTTGATCCGGTAATTGATCAAGAATTGGTTTGATAAATGAATAATACTCACTCTTATTATTGACCGAATAAAATATCCATTGTCCTTTTCTTTCTTCTTTAACCAGCCCTAAATCTTTCAGTTTACGTAAATGTTGGCTAATAGATGGTTGGCTGGATTGAAATATTTCAACAAACTCACAAACACAACACGTTTGTTCATCAATTAATTTCAGCATTGTCAGTCTTGTTTTATCGCCAAGTAATTTTAAAATACCGGCAGCTTTCTCCAATTCGATTGTAGTTTGCAGCATTTAAATCCCCCCCTTTTCATTAAATTATAATATAAGTATATAACTATACACTTATATATTCAAATAAAAAATTTTAGTGCAAACTTTATTTTCTATTTTTTAATTCCTCATAGGCTTCCATAAAATGTTCAAAAGAAATGTTTCCAAACGTATTTTCATCATTGCGAAATAGACGATCAAACGTGATTTCCTTTGCTCTCTCTAAAGTACATTGTCTGCTGTTCATAATCAAAGAAAAATATGCCATAAAGTATTCTTTGCTTAAATCACCGCCTTTATTAATAATCATTCAGACCACCTCCAAAAAGAGAAAGTAAATGATACTTTCCCTTTGTTTTTTTATTTCAGCAACACGAATTGCCAGCATTTAAATTCGTACTACATACACCTGTTTCAGGTAACTCCAGTTCGACTTTCTCAGAGGCTTCATAGTCCCCCGACAAATAAGCTACAATGGATCGAACCTGTTCATGTCCAGTTGCCATTAAGAATGTTGGTGCCCGACCATAACTTTTTGCTCCCACGATATAAAAATCTTTTTCAGGTTGTCGCAATTCTTTTTCTCCATGTGGGCGTACTGTTCCGCAACTGTGTATATTTGGATCAATCAAAGGTGCAAGATCTTTAACACTTTCTGTTGCTGAATCAATACTCGTTCTTACCTCACTTAGATTTGAGAAATCTGGTCGATTGCCTGTGTTGACAACCAATTCATCTATATCTGAAATCGTTTTTAACTCTCCTTGTGATTCTCCTGTCAGCTCTATTTTACCTTCTTTTTCATGTATACGTTGAATTCTAAAAGGAGTAACTACTTCAAATATATTTGCATCTACTAAGTTGTGTATACGACTTCCTAATGCTCCTCTTGCCTCAAGTGCATCCAGTTCTTCTCCTCCAAATGCCTCTTTTACGCTATTTTTTCTTAAAACCCATATAATTTCTGTTGCAGGATGTTCTTCTTTTAATTTTGCTAATTCCAATAACGAATTAATAGCAGAATGACCACTTCCGATAACAGCAACACGCTTGTTTAGATAACGGTCTTTATCTTCTCCAAGAATATCTGGAATGCCGTAAAAAATTTGATTTTTTATATCTTTTTCTTCTTTTAACCATATTCCGTTTGAATTTGCAGGATTGGGATTTCCCCAAGTTCCGGTTGCATCTATGACTGCTCTTGCTTCAAATTGTGCCAGTTCGTTACCTTGTTCTGCATAAATCACAAAAGGTTGTTGATCTCGATTGGCTGTTTTCATTTTGTCCGTATTTTTGCGGCTAATGGAAATAACCTTTGTATTCACAAACAAGGACTTTTTGATTTCTGGTGTATTTGCTAACGGTTTTAAATACTGGTCAACTAACTCTTTACCAGTAGGCAATTCATCTTGATTCGGTACATTCCAATCTTGCTTTTTAAGAAGTTTCAATGCCGTCTTATCAATATTATATTTCCAAGGTGAAAAGACTTGGACATGCTCCCATGATAAAATATTTTCTCCCACTTGGGAACCGGATTCCAATAAAATAAATGATTGTTCATAACTGGCTAAATGGGCTGCTGCGGCAAGGCCTACTGGTCCAGCACCAATGACTGCAATAGGTAAATGTTTTTTATATTGCTTATTACTTTCCTGTTGTAGCTCTTCCTGTAGTTGGCAACAATTCGTTTTAATTTCTATACGTTCCATGTTCATCATCCTCCCAAGTTTTATACTAATCAATGTTATTTTATCCTCTTTATAAATTTCTTCTTATATGCTTTATCACGAACTTACTATCAGAGCCAGTCCCTCTTAATGTTGCAGAAGAAAAAGAACGTTGCCCTTCAAGTCCAACATAATAAAGTCCGGAAGTATTCTGGCTGATACCAGCTTTTTGTAACGGTCTTCCTTCAACATCAAATTTTTCGATTGATTTTAGATACCCAAAATCAGAACGATACCCTGTAGCAAAAATCACAGTGTCTACAGGCTCTTGGTCACCTTCTGACCAAACAACACCATCAGGATATAAACGCTCGAACATCTTTTTTTGATTAGGGTTACCAGCTTCTAACTTTTCCTTATATCCAGCCAAATCAACTGCTGAGCTGGGAATTGGAACTTCTTTTCCAAGTCGCCAGAATGGAAACTTATCAAAGCCGATTGCTTTCACCCAATAATGTAAATCTATCCCCATTATCTTTTGTTTTACTAACTGCACAGGCTTTCGAGCTGCAAGCGTAGTGTTACTCTTTTCCGATAATTCCATAGCAATCTGAACGGCTGAATTTCCACTTCCAACAACGATTATTCTTTGACCTATATACTGATCAGGATTTTGATAAGATGAAGAATGAAGATGATTGCCACGAAAAGTATCCATACCATTCATTTGCGGTATATATGGATTATGAAAAGAGCCGGTGGCGTTAATAATCGTTTTTGCTTCATATGATTTTCCGTTAGAAGTTTCAATAGTAAATCCTTTTTGATTACGAGTAACTTTATAAACCCGTTGATTGGTTAAGACAGACAATTTAAACCGTTTGGTATAGGTATCTAAGTAATTGATAACATCTATTTTAGTCGGATATCCTCGTTTGTCTCTGTTCATTCTCATGCCGGGCAAGGAAGATAAACGTGCAGGAGAGAAGAGCTTTAAACTATCATAATAATATGACCATGAACCAGTTGCTTGCGTATTTGCCTCAAGTATTAAATAATTCAAACCGTATTTTGTTAAGTAATACCCCGACGCAAGGCCAGCCTGCCCTCCGCCAATGACGATAGAGTCATAAATCATTTTGCTCCTCCTTTCACTTGCAAAATGCAAGTATTGATTTTTATAAATTTATCTATCTTGGAGCACAGCAAGAACCAATTTTACCCATTGTATTATTAAGTAGCTGAATAGAGCGAAGCACCGTTTCTTTTTCAAAATCAGTCATATGGGCAAATATTTCTTTTAAATAAGTATTTATCTGTTCGTCAATAATTTTAGCTACATTTGTTCCTTCCTTTGTTAACTCAAGTGTATGAATGCGTCGATCATTTAGACTAGGTGTCTTATTAACTAAATTCATTTTTATTAAAGATTGAACTTGTCGACTAAAAGTAGTTATATCTGTCCCTAAAGCTTCTGCAACTTCTTGGACAGACGGAGCGTGTTGACGATTGATTTCATAAAGAATATGGCTTTGAATTAACGAAATATCAAGTCCATCTGCGGAACAACAATTTTTATTCAAAAGACCAAATCGACGTGTCATTATTTGAAAAAGGTCACGAGTATTTTCCATGTATAATTCACCTCTTTAATTGTTATACAATATTTATTTGCAAAATACAAGTAATATATTTGAATTTTAACTAATAAGAGATTTAACTTTGTATAATTGCTTTCTTAATTCAACAACGTCATTTCTTTGAAAGCAATGCTTTCAATTATATTAAAGTGTTCCTGATTTTCTTTCAAGAGTCCCAATTAATAAATAGTTTACAAGAATTACATTGTATATTATTAATCGTTACCAGTATATATAGGTATTTTGAGCTTTTGTACAACTATATTATATGGTTTACATAAAGATAACAGAATGCGTCTATACACATAATATCTCTGCGTGGTTCATAAGAATAATCCATCATGATATTATACTTCATTATATTCTCTTTCGATGCGAATATATGTTCGCTTACATATTATAAGAACGTACATTCGTATATACAATATGAATATGCTAAAAATACCGTGCTAATTTATGGAAGCTAATATAATATTATAGAATCTGGCCATTATGAAACATATTTTGTCTTATAATGATAAACGTTATAAATTAAGAATTTCATGTCACAATCTACATTATATAACCAAAACACCTATCAAGATTCTTTACGAAAATTGATAGGTGTCTTATTTAATAAAATATTTTTACTCATCAAGATCAAAAATTTTGCCTTCTAAACAACTGATATCATCCATTATTCCTTCCTGTTCATAATTAAGTAATCTGATAATCCTTATTAATTCAGGAAGTGCATCCTCTACTGTATACATCTTATCCGAAGCTAAACTATACGTAACATTTAGCAGTATATCTTCCATTTCTACAAAATATAGTTTGCGACTTAATTGGTCTATTAATAAATCTTTAGATGTTTTTACAGATGTCACTTCAACCCTCCTCAACTCATACGCTTATGCGTAAAATACTTATTCCATTATAATATACGCTTAAACGTAAAGTCAATAATAAGGAAGAGGTTTGAAATGAAAAAAGTAAAATTACAACTCAATCAGTTACTTCATCATCATAAAATGTCGCTTACTCAACTGCATGTAAAAACAGGCATTCGTCAAGCTGCATTAAGTGAATTAGCAAACGGCAAAAGACAACGAATCCAATTTGAGCATTTGGATAAAATCGTGGATGCCCTAGATATTAAGGATATGAATGATTTATTTCGTATTGAAGAAGAATGAATAATAGAAGCACCAACATAGCATGTATTTTAAATTATCTAGAATTATGCTATGCAGTATATTTAATTCTACTAACCTTGATTTTATATCTTTTTCTAATTTTAGTTCATATCTAGAAAGTATTATATACAATCCTTATTAAAAATTTTATATCGAATATATCAGCTGTATACCCCAACTAATTCAATGAAATCGATTCTTTTAGATAATCATTCTTTTACCCGTTTAGTAGAAGTTACCATGGATGCAATAACTGGTATATTAAAGAAATAGGATCTAATCCTTTTTCTTTAATATACTCAGATATCAAGACTGTAACGCAAAAACATTTATATTATAGGTGTAAACGAGCACATTATCCTAGCTCCCATTTTTCAAATTAATTCGGTATAAAATCTGAAATAATGTGCTCCGATTTTCAAGCTATTCTGGAATGTGCTCAACTATTTTCAAAATAATTCAGCTCCATACTCCAGAAAAAAGACCCTAAAGCGGGTCGTCAACTTTCGCATATTGATTTAAATCTACACTTACTTTGTAAACTACTTCTCGATGAAGCACGACTTTCACTTCTTTCTCTAATGTGATAAACCAATCTGTATCCTTCTCCAGAAATGCTTCAAAATACTGCTGCTGAATAAGAAGATGAAACGTATATCCTTGATCTAACCAATATGCTTCATGGCCAATCCATAGCCTCCATTCTCTATCATCATAATGAAAAACCAAGATCCCTTTTGTCATCATAAACTACTATCCTCGATAGCCAAGCGTACAACTTCATCATCAATTTGATTTTTCTTTAACTGGGCTCCAAACAGAAGACTATTCACTGTCAATGTGTTAACGACCCTCGGCCAGCCTTGAGAACGCAAACCAATAGCCTCTATTGCTGTATCCGTGAAAATAGGCATGTTTGCACCAGCTAAGTTGAGATGATGCTCTATATACTTTGCGATTTCCTCTTTCTCCAGAGGCTGCATCTCATACTTCATAATCAGTCGCTGCGCTAAGGGGCGATGGTGGTTTATCGATAAGCGTGTTTTGAGATAGGGAAGACCAGATAAAACTAAGATAAATGGGTTCGTTGAATCCATTTGAAAGTTAAATAGTAGTGCTAAATCCTGAAGAAACGAATCTTTCGCCAGGTGCATTTCATCCAGTATAAAAACGGGCGTCACTTTTCGTTCGTGTTTCAGTTGTTCCATTCCTTGTTGAATTTGACGAAATAAATCAACTTTCCGGAATTTCGGTTCTTCTCCAAGTCCATACGCTAAACCGCGATAAAAGTCCATCACTCCTCCTGTGGAAAGAGGGAAGTAGACGATATGATATAGAGACGGATGGAGCGATTCTTTAAAAGAACGCAACGTGAATGTTTTGCCGGTTCCGGCTTCACCTACGAGAAGTCCCATCCCTTTTGTTTCTTTCAAGTAATCAAGAGCGCCAAGTGCTCCTTGATAATCGGTGGATAAAAACGCATTTTCTGCACGTATATCTTTAGAAAACGGTGTTTGTGCCAAAGAATAGAATGTTTTATACATGGGTATCCTCCTCCAGCTCTTCCCGTTTGGTAAATGGAGACCGGACACGTTTGGCGTGGGCATTATCTTTCATTGATACGGGGACTGCCTCTGCTACTTTTTGGTCGTCCTCGAACACAAAAATACCTTTTTCATCAAAACGGACATCGATAGATTGTCCGATAAAACGTGGAGGCACCTCATAAAGCTTTCCGTTTAGCGTAATCGTGCTGTCTGCCTTTACTTTTCGATGCTCTCTTTTCAAGAAAACCGTATCCAGAATCAATGTATCCTCCAAGAAATGCACGTTTTCTAATTGACTTTGATACACTTCATGTGGTGTCTTTCCTTCTAAAGAAGCATGAACCCGGCGATGGTATTCCTCTTCTAACCAGCGCCAGAATCGCTCATTCAATTCCTCCAAAGAGTCAACGGGGTCGGCCTGCAGAAGAGGATAAAATCTGGTTTGGATCGTTTTAAAAATCCTTTCTACCTTGCCTTTAGCACGGGGATCATACGGTTGTGTGTGTATTAACGTAATCCCTAATTGTGCACAAGCATATTGTAGGGTTTCCGAACGATAGATTTTTCCATTATCCGCATAAATGAGATTGGGTTTCCCTCTTCGAAGCAGTGCTTCCTTAGTCACTACTCTAACACCATCAAATTTTTCCGAAGTAAAGAATTGGCCAAATGGCACCAATCGGGAACAATCATCAATGTACAGAATCAAAAATGTTTTTTTCTTTTTTCCATCTATCGAAATATAAGGACCATGCGACAAATCCGCCTGCCATAAATGGTTAACATGTTCATGTGCAAACCTTTTTCGCTCCGGGATGGCACTTATTTTTTTGCCAACAAGGTTGTGTTTTTTCAATAATCGGTTTATAGTAGAGTAAGATATATTATTTTTGTTGATTTCTCCTTGTTTGATGAGCTGTTCGTAGAAAACACTCACAGGCATATGGAGAAATTTTTTTCTTATATACAGGATTTGATCCTGATCTTCCGGCGTTAATCTCCTGGAATTCCCCCGATCTGTTCTTTTCTTCGGCTTTAATGCGATGAATCCACGTTGTCGATAGTGATACAGCCATTCCTTTATTGTTTTTTCTGCCACAGTTCGCTTACCATAATAAGGAACCGAATGCACCTTGCCTTCCAACTGTTCAAAATAAGTCTTGGCATCGATCTGTTCATTTAATAATGGCGCAATTAAGCCATATCGAAATAAAGCTACTTGTTCACGTTCTTTTTCTGTCATGGAATCTTCCTCCTTTTTGATGAGAAGGACGACCGGTCATCCATAAATTTATTCTATCTTTTACGACATCCTTTGAAAACGCAAAAGGTATGTGGAATCGTAATTATTTTTTTGGGTTTTGAAATACGGCTGGATTAATTCGCCATAAAGTAGGTCGATAAGTGATTCCAGCTCCTTCGTAAGAAGGAAGATTCGCCAATATGCATAATCCTTTTCAAATAGTTTAGAGGCTCTTTTTTTCCTTTCTCCATTGTATTTTTTCTCTTCTCCTCATCTACGAAATAACTATGTATCCAAGGAACCCCTTTTAAAAAACGTCGCACATGGAATGTACATAATTGACGGGGACCATTTCCTTTTTTGTTTTCCAGAACTTCTCTTATCCTTTTTAAAATCGTGTGAAGAGTGTATTGAAAATAAGGAAGAAGAAAGTCCGGCAGGATCGAAAAACTCATTTCACACAAAAGACATTTCAATCGGCAGATTGGAATACGTAATGTGGCATCTTCTGTGATTCCATTTCTCCAATAAAAACCGTGACGATAAACATTTCCTCCACCCGTACAATGACAATTTGGACATTGATCCAATACTGGAAATTCATTTTCTTTACCTCTTTGGACGTATTCCTCTATACTTATTTGAAAATCATGGGATAGAATCATTCAAAAACCTCCGAAGGAATTTGAACAAAAATTAGCACATTTCTTCAGAGAAGTACAGCAGTAAAGCCGGAGAAATTTGAAAATTATATTGCTTTTTTAGAAGAAATAATGTGCTCGTTTACATTATAGGATATCTTCACGTTTTCTTATGTCAGCAGACTTACTTCTTGTTTATTTATTGTAACTCTTTTAGAATAGTTTTTATAGCTTTTACAAAATCATTTTTTTCAACGTCGTCAACTTTAACACCGATAGGAAATAAATCATTTTCTAATAATTCGTCAGCATCAAAAGAATGGATATTTGGAACTATAATAAAATGTTCCCCCTTAATTTGCGAATATACTTTTTTATACAGGTTTTTAAAATACTCGTCTTTAAAAGAAAAACCTATAAATAATAAAGTCTTATTACTCATGACCCCATTAAGGAAATGCACTGTTTTTTCCTCTTTATAAAATTCATCATAATCCTCTTTTGTAACTATCATTGATGTATAAGGTTCTACATTCCCATGAAGATGAATAACTTCTTGTTTATCTTCATTTAAAATTTCTGGTAAATCAACCAAATTCTTTAAGATTTTAGGAATTGTATATTGGTCTTGATAATCATTTAAATAATCAGAAACTGCATTATCATAATTAGTAGTAATAATAACCGATGAATTAAGCTCAATAATATCTAAGATATTATGATTAGTACTATCATTTTGGTACCGTCAATAAGTTTGTGTAAATTTGTAGGATATCCTCTCTATTGGGATGTGTTTTCAGGCACCGTCCCCGGGTACCCGGGGACGGTGCCTGAAAATTAGCTCGTTTATTCCCTATTCCCCGTAGCGTTCTTCAAACATATCTTGTAATGCTTGATAAGCGGTTGCGAATCCTCTTA
>NZ_JBPPZG010000145.1:0-9774 GCF_051918545.1 Pseudogracilibacillus amylolyticus (SeqCode)
CGCCCACGGAAAGCGCAGTGTATTTCCGTAGCGGTATTTTATATCACAACTTTGTTTAGATATTTACAGAGCAAATTAACCTAAGTTACTGAACAGTTTACGGATAAAATTTATAAAAGTAAAATTATGAAATTTCAACCTAATTTAAACTATTAAATTGGAACAAAAAAGCGAAGGCGCAGTCCCCTTCAAATTGCGTCAGCAATTAGTGGGGGAGGTTCACCTAGCTCGGATTATAAAAATTGACACACATCCGATTATAATTACAAAAGAGATTATTAGTAAGAATGCTGTTTTTTCATGATGTTTTCCCCTGTACTTTATCGAATTATCAATGTACAACTTACATCTTTACCAATCTCTTTTCATAGATTTATTATTAAAAAGTGCAATTTAGTACCAAGTTTAAAACGAGATATATTAGAAAAAAATACTTTTGCATGCTTTTTCACAAATCGATCCTAGGTCGTTAAAACATGACAAGTCGAAAACTATTGATTAATGACTTCATCACGAAATGATTTATCCGATAAAAGTTTTAATTCAAATTCATTTAAGCTTTTCATTAATTTAAACGCTTCATACCATTTTAAGTCATTGAAAAATATCACTAGTTCATATTTATTACCAACTATATCTTCCGCAAACAAAGCATCAGTCAAAATGTAAATAGTGGAGCCGCCTTTTTTTCCGGCACGTTTTAACCATTCTTGGTTCGCTTCATTCTCCATAAGCATGCTAAGCACATATTCTAATTCTTTTTGAGCGACAGCCGGGAACTTTTCATCGTTGATCATTGCCATAATTTTTGCATATTCCGAAGTGGTGGACTTAATAAATGCATCAGAAAAGTAACGGTCAAAATCTACATCCCACCATTCTGTTATATTAGCATTGCTCTTATAATCTGCTTCCTTTTCTAAAGTATCATGAATATGAGTTGCGAGTTTAATCCATTCTTCATCCTCCATAACTCGCATCTTATGAATAATCTCGTCTTTTATATCTTCCATTGATTCATTTGGATACTCACTCTTCTTTATTTCAAATGGTATAAAAAGGGCTGATGTAAAGTAATATAGCGGAGTGTGATCCACAATGCCAAGTGTCGACATACGATTTTCAATATTTTCGATCCCTAATTTCCCCATCAAATATTCAGTATTTGCATTGGAACTAACTGCCATCATTCCCCTAGCTACTTCTCTTAATGAAACACTGTCATCCTTAATTTGATCAGTCTCTTTCATATAGTCTAACCAAATCTCATGAGCACCCCCATCTAAGTTAGGAACATAAAACATCTCAAGCTCGGACAATTTAATTTGCTCATTAGGATCGATCACATCTTCTTTTACCTGATAAGCATATTCAAGCGCTACTACTATTTTTACTGTACTAGCTAACGGCATTAGCTTCTCAGAATTAATTGCCAGCCTTGTCTTACTATTCTCATTAAAAACGATCGAAGCGTTCATCTTATTTTTGTTTAATTTTTTCCATACATATGTCGGGCTAGATGAATTCAGCCAATAGACAAAACCACCACCAATTAATAAAATAATACCGAAAATACTTCCAATTACTACTAAATATTTGATCACATTAGTTCTCCTTTCAACAATACTTACCATAAGTCTATCATATTAAAAAAGAACCCTTCCATAGTAGAAAGGATTCTTTTATGAAACTACTTTTGCTAGGTTATATTCATCACGTTCATATTGCCAAAGACGATAGAATTCTCCCCTGTTTGACTAAAAAAGAAGTCAAACGAATTGGTATGGCCGATTATAATAATTACTACAAACAATAAAATAGAAAGAATCACGATTGCCCACATACTAATTTGCAACAATTTTACCCGGTTACCCATTTCACTCCACTCCTTAAAATTTTAATATAGGATATGAATGAACAAGCTAAAATGGCTGTAACTGATGCTATTTTCTACTATACGTATGAACGGCAAATTTAGAACTGTACTTATTGGTGTAATTACAATACATTTTACATATATTTTACAAAGAAAAGCTTGATAATGCAACACCTCCATGATAGTTTGTTAGTATTGAACAACTTGATTTTCTGAAGGGAGAACCCGCTAATTGCTTAAAAAAAATAAAGTAACAGCACTTTTTGAAATATTATTCGTTTCAACAAAACTTGGACTCACTTCCTTCGGTGGGCCTGTTGCACACTTAGGATACTTTCATGCAGAGTACATTCACCGAAGAAAATGGATGGATGAGAAAAGTTATGCAGATCTAGTTGCCCTATGTCAATTTCTACCGGGACCGGCCAGCAGCCAGGTTGGTATCGGGATTGGTGTCATGCGTGCCGGGGTGCTTGGAGGAATTTTTTCTTTTATCGGCTTCACTCTCCCTTCCGTTTTAGCGCTTATTCTATTCGCTTCTCTCCTTCACACGTTTGATGTTGCCAACGCAGGTTGGATTCATGGATTAAAAATTGTAGCAGTTGTAGTTGTAGCTCATGCAATAATTGGAATGGCAAATAAACTAACACCAGATTTAAAAAGACGAACAATCGCTTTATTTGCATTAGTTATAACTTTAATATGGCAAACAGCCTTCACACAAGTTAGCGTTATTTTACTAGCGGGGATTATCGGATATTTTATGTATCGAAACGAAAATATGGAAAAAGCTGAATCTATTAAAAACTTTCGTATATCCCATAAAATCGGATATATTTGTTTGAGTTTATTTTTTGGACTTCTAATCATTCTGCCTATTTTACGAAAATTATTTCCAAATGATTGGATAGCTCTATTTGATAGCTTTTACCGCTCCGGATCACTCGTTTTCGGTGGTGGCCATGTTGTTCTTCCGTTGTTAGAGCAGGAATTCGTACGGTCTGCTTGGTTAACAAGTGAACAATTCCTTGCTGGGTACGGAGCCACGCAAGCAGTGCCTGGACCGTTATTTACATTTGCTGCTTATATCGGAACAGTTATTCACGGTTGGCAGGGTGGATTATTTGCTACATTTGCAATCTTTTTACCAGCATTTTTGCTTATCTTAGGAACATTACCTTTTTGGGATACACTTAGAAAAAACCCAAGTATAAAAAATGCATTAATGGGAGTAAACGCCTCCGTGGTCGGAATTTTAATCTCAGCATTCTATACGCCAATTTGGACAAGTTCGATTTTAAGACCAATAGATTTTGCTTTAGCGGCTATTCTTTTTAGTATGCTTGTTTTTTGGAAACTACCTCCTTGGATGATCGTATTATCTGGGCTAATTGGTGGATGTTTAATTTCATACTTTTGATATAAAAAGAGGCTGAACATAAGTTGAATAAGCAGTCATAAAAACGCAAAATTTCAGAATAAGATGTATTGAACGTCACTATTTCAACAGCAGTCACTGATACATAGTTGAAGGAAACAGTGCAGTAGTGGAAATTTAAACCCTAGTCACAGTACCGTTGATTTCCGTAGCTAGTTGCAAAGTAAAATGCCGCTACGGAAGTACATTCCGCTTTCCGCGGGCGGCTGTTGAGCCTTCCTTGTGCTACGCACTGCGTTGTCTCACCTAGGCCTTTCCTCCCGCAGGAGTCTCCATGTATTTCCTCCGCTGGGGATTGCGCCTAAGAGCGTGAATTACACTAATTATGGTGGTTGTTTGGAGCGTAGAACCGTTGACTCCTGCGGGAAAAGCACGTGTCTGAAGACTCTGTAGGAAGCGGTTTTTGCTTCCGGAAGAGGCTGAAGCCGTGCCCGCGGAAAGCAACGGTTCGTAGCGTAAAACAACCTAAGCACTACTCAACAGTTTATGGAAGTTAGCAATTAGTTTATTAAAGCAAATACATGTAAAATCCGAACTATTTCAAACTTTAATTGAAGAAGTTTAGATGATAGTTCGGATTTCTCTTTAAGTAAAACTCTTCGTTCCCAATCCCTTAAGAATCAGTATTTAAATATCGCATTTGGTAAAAATGCCGAAACAAGATAATTCGGTGCATTGACAATCTCACTAATTCGTAAATCAACTGCGACACTACATAACATATAAGCTTCTTCATCAGACATTTTGTACGTGTCAACAATATGTTCGATCATATAACGGATTGCATTTTGAGATGCCTCATATAAATTAGATCCATGCCCAGTAGTAACATAGTAACCCATACTATCGGCTTCTGGAGTTGATGGTCCTGGAATTTCATAACGTGGTTCAGCAATTGTTTTACCTTTATGCAACTTAAACTTGATTGTTGTTTCCATCGATGCTTCAATTGCAGTTCCACACACTTCCCCGTCACCTTGGGCAGCATGTGTATCACCAATCGAAAATAGTGCACCTTCAACTAAAACCGGTAAATATAGTTTTGTTCCTTTTACTAAATGACGAATATCTACATTCCCACCATTCTGACGTGGCGGTACGATACCATGATTCCCCGATTCCGGTAGAGCAACACCAACCGTTCCTGGAAAAGGCTTAATAAAAAGATCTATACCATGTAAAAATTCAGCTTTTTGACGCTTGGCTAGATCAAAAATTTTAATAGCTGGATTTGGAAAATCATCTGCTAATAAACCAAAGCCAGGAATAATCGCTGTCCATCCCCACTCTAATTGACGGAAGTCTAGCATGTCAATTTCTAACGTATCCCCGGGTTCAGCACCTTTTATATAAATTGGTCCTGCTACAGGGTTAACTTCTGAAAAGTCTATTTTTTTCACATCGTCTACAGTAGAATTTTTCGTAAATTGCCCTCCAGAAGCTTCAGTAATTTCAAAATTGATAGTTTGTCCTGAATTAACCTCAGCAATTGGCTCAATCGAATTATCCCATCCATAGTGTTTGTGTGAATGAAAATCATGAATGGTCATATATAGGTGATTATGATGATGAATAGTCATGATGATATTCTCCTTTAAATTTTGACATACAAGTATATTGAAACATTTTTATCAATTTCTGAAAGTAAATTGTTCTTTAAAATTTACTATATTATGACGAAAAAATGGAATTAATCCTATATTCTAAATTCCCTGCGCCAATTTTTATAAATTCCAAGCGTTTTTAAAGACTTGAATGTAAACTCCATTCTTCTATCGCCTAATGGAAAAGAGTTTTTTAACTATTTCTTCCCCGCATCCGATTATTTATACTTTGCCGAATTTCATTTGTTCATCAACTCCTTTTTTAATTACATTTTTTGTAAGGCGGAAAATACACCTTGCATTACGATGTACATCGTAATATAATGGCAATAGGTAAAGGAGGCGATATTTTGTGGATAAAGAAATGATGAAAGGAAGTATTGATATTTTATTATTATCTCTTATTGAGCAAAGGGATTTATATGGTTATGAAATGACACGAATTATTAAACACTTAAGTGATGACACGTACGAAATGAGTGAAGGTACATTATATGCAGCTTTAAAACGTATGGAACGAAAAGCTTGGATTTCATCCTATTGGAAAGATACGGACAGTGGCAGACGAAAATATTATCATATTACCAAAGATGGAAAAGTTGAATTACAGAAAAAAAGAGAGAATTGGGAATGGATGACTGATTTAATAAAACGGAGTTCGGAGAGTTTAATATGAAAAGCCCCTTTGAAAAATTTATAGTAAAAATCATTTCCCAAATTGATGGTACTGATGAAGAAAAAGCAGATATTTATGAAGAAATGCTTATTCATTTAGAATTAACTTGTAATAAATTCATAGAAGAAGGCTTTACTAAGACAGAAGCAGCACAACTTGCAATGGAAAGCTTCGGTGATTCAAAAACGATTGGAAATGAAATGCAAGAAGCGATGTTTCCGCTTCGAAAACTTTTTCTTCTATTGCTTTCTGTATTATCGATTTTCTATTCTATTTTCGCTTATCTTGTTCATTTAATTAGTGATGGCGATGCTGAAATAATTTGGCTCATTTTATCTATTGCTACGAGTTCCGTTTTATTACTGTTTGCACTTCAAGTATTTCCTTCTATTGATCGTAAAAGATGGATTAACACAGCTTTAATTTGTCATGTCTTTATTTATTTACTTGGAGTATTACTTGCTGCAAATACTAGTCACACTATTTCTAGTTTTCTTAGTTTTATTGCTATCTCTATATTATTATTTACTATTTTCCTTATTTATCGTACAACAATTATTGATTATCACTACCATTTAAGTACGTTTGCAAAACACGTTAAATGGCTTCATTTTTTAAATATTAGTGCTGGAATTGCAGTTACTGCTTTGACATTATTTTTCTTATGGGCAATATTACTTTTCTCTGAAAGTATACCACCATCTATGTTGTGGATTTTCATTCCTTTAAGCGTTTGGTTGATAGCTTATTTTATTCAATTTCGTTTTATCAAAAAGAACAAAAATAAAATCGCTTTTGTTTTAGCAATAATTCCGTTTCTGATACTCATCATCGCACTTTTGTTTTTAATTTGGAGTGTTTTTCCGATTGGGGTGTTGTTTAGTTGAATAAAAGAAAAATTATTTTTATTTTTGCAATAATCGCTACTATCACATTATGTTTAGTAGTTGTAGGGTTCATGTTTAATAAAACGGAAGAAGAAAAATTGAATGGATTAACAGAAATTTTTGATATAGCCCCCGATGGGACGATTGCTTATGTAATGTATGACAAAGGACGGCAAAAAATCGTTATAAAAAACGATGAAAATGAAATTTCGACGTTAACGATCCATGAAGAAAAATTTATAAATGATATTGCTTTTTCACCGGACGGCTCTACAATCGCTTATAGTATAAGTCCAAAAGATGTAGAAACTGAACTACTTAGTACGATTAATGTTATAGATATTGCAACACTTGAAGAGACGAATCTTTTTCAAAAAGCAGGCTTAATTACAGAACTTGCTTTTGACCCTAAGGATGGAGATCAACTTTTCTATATTAAAGCCGATACTTTCGAAAACTATTCACCAATCGCAAGGGCGAATCCACATGATTTCGATTTATTTAGTTATCTGATTTCAGAGGAAAAACATACCCAATACACGAACCTAAAAAAGTATTCCATGGATTCATTACAAGTTTCTTCTTCCGATAATGCTGTATATATTCAAATGGTTGATGATGAAACTGCTGAGTCAGCGGAAGAAGTATTTGATGCGAATTCACGAATTTTTAAAATACCATTAGACGATCCGGAAGCATTATCCGTTGTTAGCGATCCAAATAAAGAAATCGATATTTATGATTTTGTCATTTTATCGGATGAGGAGAAAATAATCTATCAATCTGTTAGTAATCCAAACTCTGGTGGAATATTTCAATATGAACTATTTGAATACGATCCGAATACAAACGAAGAAACGCAATTAACAAATTTACAAGAGTATACTTCTCGTCCTCTTATTTATGACAACTTTATCTATTTTATTGTTGATACACAATTTGCCCAAAAATATTCGGATTATCATTTGTACCGAATGGATCTAGATGGAGAAAACATGACTGAAGTGGAATTATCACTTGATGAATTAGAAACTTAAGTTAGTTAGATCCAATTTAGCGAACAGTAGAAGGGAAATTTTTTGATTCCCTTCTCCCCTTTCAATTCATTACTGTTTTATGAATGTTTTCAATAACCTTTTTTTCAGGGCAAAAACACCCCGATAAACTAAAGTGAATATTCTTTCAGTCGGTAAACCGATTGTTTCGCATATATCAGATCTACAAAAAAAGTCAGTCTAAGGTCAACAAAGCTTTTCCAAACGAGAGTTAATTTGTTATGATGAAATAACAAAGAATTACTTCTTACTCATCATTTTTTATCTGATTTATCCAATTGTTTTTTTATTCACTATGGACAAATACTTGCATATCTCATATAATGACAATAACAATTAACGTAAAGGGTGACCCAATCGAATGGACAACTAATCCTATTTATCTGAACAACCTAGGAAAGCGCAATTAAAACAGGTGACTACTGTTTTAATTTGTTATGCTTTTTAGACTTTAGGTTTTCGGAAGGAGGATTGGTGTCTTAAGTTCAAGCAAAAAAGGGAGAAGTCTCTTTTTTTGCTGTTCACTCATGCCTCCTATTCTGAAAACGAATGGAGGCTTTTTTGTCTCCTAATTTATAAACTGAGGAGATGAGTATATGATTTTATTAGAAGCTAACCAATTAATGATGAACATTAGAGATCAGCTTTTGTTTGATATTAATCATTTACGGATTCAAGAAAAAGATCGAATTGGATTAGTCGGACGTAATGGTAGCGGGAAAACAACATTACTGGAAGTGCTCGCTAAAGTCAAAAATCCATCCAAAGGCAATGTTATTTCAAATGCTACATGCGAACTCCTCCCACAACTTAAACATACCAATACAACGAAAAGTGGTGGCGAGATAACGCAGGAATATATAAATAAAGCGATCGCAACAAAGTCGGATATTTTATTCGCTGATGAACCTACTACAAATTTAGATACTAAAAATATTGAAAAGCTTGAAAACCACTTAAAGAGATGGCAAGGTGCCTTTGTACTCGTCTCACACGACAGAGCGTTTTTAGATTCGCTTTGTACAACTATTTGGGAGCTAGATGACGGAAATTTAACGATTTATCAAGGAAATTACTCAAATTATGTTGAACAAAAAGAGCTTGAGAAAAAACAACATGAAGCTGCGTATGAACAATATGAGGAAAAGAAAAAGCAATTAGAAAGAGCATTACAATTAAAAGAGCAAAAAGCCCAACGTGCAACTAAAAAACCGAAAAACATTAGTGCTTCCGAAGCAAATATAAAGGGGGCAAAACCTTATTTTGCAAATAAACAAAAGAAACTTCGGCAAGCCGCTAAAGCTATTGAAACACGACTGGAAAAGTTAGAGAAAGTAGAAAAAGTAAAAGAGCTGCCTCCAGTTAAAATGGATTTGCCCAATGAAGATACAATTAGAGGCAGAATTATAATACGTATTAACGAGGTTACAGGCAAAGTAGAAAATCGTCTCCTTTGGAAGACAGAAAATATTGATATTAGAGCCGGAGATAAAATTGCAATAATTGGGAACAACGGGACTGGTAAAACAACTTTTTTACGTAAAATTCTTAATGAAGATGACGGAATCACTGTCTCCCCTGCGATAAAAATAGGATATTTCAGTCAAAATTTAGATGTGCTCGATGTGAATAATTCTATTTTAGAAAATGTCAGTTCTAATTCTATTCAAAATGAAACATTGATTCGAACTGTGTTAGCTCGACTTCGCTTCTTTCGGGACGATGTATATAAAAAAGTAGATGTGTTAAGTGGTGGTGAACGGGTTAAAGTGGCTTTTGCAAAACTATTTGTGAGCGATATTAACACATTATTTTTAGATGAACCAACAAATTTTCTTGATATCGAAGCAATGGAGGCATTGGAAGGTCTTCTGCGGTATTATGAAGGAACAATACTTCTCGTTTCCCATGACCGCCGTTTTATTACGGGAATAGCGGATAGAATCTTTACAATCGAGGATCAGAAAATGAATGTTTTTAATGGGACATATGAAGCTTACAAAGGATATGAGACTCAAAGTAAAGACTCAAAGGATGAAGAACTGCTAGTATTACAAACGAAAATAACCGAGGTGTTAGGTAAGTTGAGTATCGAACCATCAGATAAATTGGAAAAAGAATTTACAGAACTATTAGCCAGAAAAAAAGAATTAGAAAAATAAAAAAGTGAGCTGAATTTGTCAAGCATAATAAATTATTGACAAATTCAGCTCCAGTATTATAGTGTATTGCTAATTC
>NZ_JBPPZG010000146.1:0-9764 GCF_051918545.1 Pseudogracilibacillus amylolyticus (SeqCode)
TTAGGAGTTGGTGGAGGGACAGACCCGAGGAAGCCCAGCAACCATCACAATATGTGAAAAGGTGCTAACCTGATGCAAGGATTTTCCTTGAACAATAAGAGTGAAAGGCAGCTTTCCTTTCCTCTATTATTATATTAGATGGAAGGGATTTTTTGTTTTCTCTCGTTTATAATAAACAAGACTTCCTTTAAAACCTAATTATTTTTGAGCTCCGTGTACTATATAGTAGGAGGCTTTTATTTATGACAAAAAATCGTCGTTTGTTCACATCTGAATCAGTTACAGAAGGACATCCAGACAAAATCTGTGATCAAATTTCAGATGCTATCCTAGACGAAATAATAAAAAATGATCCAAATGCACGTGTTGCCTGTGAAACAACTGTGACGACTGGTCTTGTATTAGTAGCTGGAGAAATAACGACATCTACCTATGTTGATATTCCTCAAATAGTACGTAATACGATAAATGATATTGGGTATACAAGAGCAAAGTACGGGTTTGATGCAGAAACTTGTGCAGTTTTAACGGCAATAGATGAACAGTCACCAGATATTGCAAGTGGGGTAGATACCGCGCTTGAAGCAAGAGAAAGCGATCAAGATGAAGCACAAGAAATCATTGGTGCAGGTGACCAGGGATTGATGTTCGGCTATGCATGTGATGAGACAGAAGATTTAATGCCACTTCCAATTTTTTTAGCTCATCGCTTATCCAAACGATTAGCTGATGTGAGAAAAGATGGTACACTCGATTACTTACGCCCTGATGGAAAAACACAGGTGACGATCGAATACGATGAAAACGATCAACCAACACGTGTCGATACAGTCGTTATTTCCACGCAACATCATCAAGATATAACTTTGCAGCAAATTAAAACTGACTTAATGGAGTATGTTATTGAACAAGTAATCCCAAGTTTTCTCTTGGATGAGGAAACAAAATTTTTCATTAATCCATCTGGACGCTTTGTTATCGGCGGACCACAAGGGGATGCGGGATTAACAGGCAGAAAAATCATTGTTGACACATATGGCGGCTATGCACGTCACGGTGGTGGAGCATTTAGTGGAAAAGATCCGACTAAAGTCGACCGATCCGCTGCTTATGCTGCAAGATATGTTGCGAAAAATATTGTTGCCGCACATTTAGCGGAAAAATGTGAAGTACAACTAGCATATGCAATCGGAGTTGCCCAGCCTGTATCCATCGCGATAAATACGTTTGGAACTGGGAAAGTGGAAGAGGTTAAGTTGGTGGAAGTAATTCGTAATCTATTTGACTTAAGCCCTTCAGGAATTATAGAGATGCTTGATTTAAGAAAACCGCTCTATCGTCAAGTTGCTGCTTATGGTCATTTCGGACGTGGAGATTTAAAATTACCATGGGAAAAAACAGATAAAGTGGAAAGTTTGAGAAAATCATTAGTGGAGTATGTTTAAAAAAACTAGATCAAAAAATGTGTTTTAGTCATAAAAAAATCCGAACGATGAATTAAATTTCTTCACTTGAAATTTATACTCAGTTCGGATTTTCTATTGTTTGTTTTTAATAAACATTTTTGCAGACTGTCCATAAACTTCTTTGCATATTAATGATTAAACTTGATGTGTTGGCAAATGACTAAAACCAAGCGACTCAACACCTAGCAAATGATTTTACAGGCTGGGAGTCGAGTTGATTTTACCTAGTGGTGATTAATTTGTTAGGAGTTTCCGTCAACGTTTCACTAAAATCCAACTTTTGAAGAAGTAACATTCTAAACTACCTGTCTTGTACTCGTTCCTTTGGGGAATGTTTTAGCTATGTTCCTTCCTTTTTAAAAATCCAATCCCAAATCTGTATTTCGTTTATAATAATCTCGTTTATCCCTATATGACTTACGGACTCGTTCCATTTCATCTAAATCTTTTTGAGTCAGCTCTCTAATTACTTTTGCCGGGCGACCAAAAGCCAACGTGTTCGGCGGAATTTTTGTCCCTGGAGAAACTAAGCTTCCAGCTCCGATAAATGCGCTCTCGCCTATTTCTACACCGTCTAATAAAATGGTTCCCATTCCAATCAACGCATTTTTTCTAATTGTACATCCATGTACTGTCACTTGATGTCCTATCGTAACATCATCTTCAATAATAACTGGTAAACCTGGACTCTGATGGACGAGCGATAAGTCTTGAATATTTACATTTTTTCCGATGCGAGTGGGAGCGACATCACCACGGATAACAGTTTTAAACCAAATACTTGCTCCTTGCTCAATCTCAACATCTCCGATAATGGTTGCGTTTTTAGCAACGAATACGGAATCGTGGATTTTTGGTTCGATATTTTTATAATGATGTATCATTGAATAACCTCCGTGCATATATGTATATAAGTTATTTTATCTTTTTTCAATTGCAACTACAAATGGTGGATTATTTTTGTGATTAATAAATTGATATTGAATGACACCGTAGTTTTTTTGATCTAATTCTCTAGCAAATTGGATTACTGCATCTTTTTCTTCCTTCCCACCCTCATGTCCATGATAGACAACTACGACTATGCGTGCGCCTTTTTTTGACATTTCCAGTAAAGCTTCAATTGACTGAATAGTTGTATCAGCTTTTGTTATGATTTGCTTATTACTTCTTGGTAAATAACCTAAATTAAAGATGGCTCCAGAGATCTCTGTATTATCAGGTAAATATTGCTTTACATTTGAGTGACTATCATGAATGAGATTAACATTATGGCATTTTTTTTCTTTTAATAAAGTTTTTGTAGTTTCTATTGCTTGTTGTTGAATATCAAAAGCGTATACTTTTCCTGATTCACCAACAAGTTCACTTAAGAAAAGTGTATCATTACCGTTTCCACTAGTTGCATCGACAGTAACAGAACCTTTATCGACACTTTCTTTTAATAATTGATGAGCAAAGGGAATTATACCTTGTAACATATAGATCATACCTCGACTTTTTATAAACAATATAGGATATATCACATGTTTGTAGTATAATTTAATTTGAAAGGGAATAAAAGCAAGAACTAGCTCGAATCTTGACAAAGTATGCATCATTCTCTACAATTCGAGTAGTTAGTGCAAATTATTTCATATGTTTATAGAAATAGTAATGCAAAAGTTTAAGTACATGGATTATTGTTTACACTGTAGACGATGATCTTATATTATAAATTAATTTACATAATTGATTCTAGCTTTTGGAATTAGCTCCTCGTTGGTGATCATTGGGAAGCTTTTTAAAAATAAAGAAATTTATTGCATAAGAATGGTATTTATTATAGGGAGGCAGTGGTTATGAGTTATAACCATAACGAAGTAGAAGCTAAGTGGCAAGCTTATTGGTTGAAAAATAAAACTTATAAAACAGATGTAACATCAGAAAAGAAAAAAATCTATGCACTTGATATGTTTCCTTATCCATCTGGTTCAGGGCTCCATGTTGGTCACCCAGAGGGATATACGGCAACAGATATCATTTCTCGAATGAGACGGATGCAAGGTTATGAGGTGCTTCATCCAATGGGGTGGGATGCTTTTGGTCTACCTGCAGAACAGTATGCATTAGACACAGGGAATAGTCCGGCCGAATTTACTGAGAAAAACATTGCGACATTTAAACGGCAAATTCAGGAGCTTGGATTTTCCTATGATTGGGATCGAGAAATCAATACGACAGATCCTGCTTATTATAAGTGGACCCAGTGGATTTTTACGAAGCTTTATGAAAAAGGGCTTGCTTATATGGATGATATTGAAGTAAATTGGTGCCCCGCTTTAGGTACCGTGCTTGCAAACGAGGAAGTTATTGACGGTAAAAGTGAACGTGGGGATCATCCGGTTGTAAAAAAACCGATGAAACAATGGGTTCTCAAGATAACGGAATATGCGGATCGTCTATTGGAAGATTTAGAAGAATTAGATTGGCCTGAAAGCATTAAAGAAATGCAACGTAATTGGATCGGGCGTTCAGAAGGTGCAGACGTTACATTTAAAGTAGCAGATCATGACTTGGAGTTTGAAGTTTTTACAACACGACCTGATACGTTATTCGGTGCAACATATGCTGTTTTTGCACCAGAACATCCATACATTAAAGAAATTGTGACAGATGATATGCGCAAGAATGTTGAAGCTTATATAGAAGAAGTTAAAAGTAAATCAGAAATTGAACGTACGGATGTATCAAAAGAAAAAACGGGAGTATTTACTGGCGCATATGCAATTAATCCAGTAAATAAAAAGCAGATCCCGATTTGGATTTCAGATTATGTGTTAATGACATATGGAACTGGTGCTATTATGGCAGTTCCGGCACATGACGAACGCGACTATGAATTTGCAACTAAATTCGATCTACCTATTATAGAGGTTGTAAAAGGTGGAGATGTTTCTAAAGAAGCTTATACAGGTGACGGGGAGCATGTCAATTCGGATTTTTTAAATGGATTAAACAAAGACGAAGCTATTACAAAAATGATTGATTGGTTAGAGGAAAACGAGAAAGGAAACAGGGAAGTTACTTACCGTTTACGAGATTGGTTATTCTCAAGGCAACGATACTGGGGGGAGCCGATTCCAATTATTCATTGGGAAGACGGCACGATGACGACTATTCCCGAGGAAGAATTACCTCTTGAATTACCAGAAATGACGGAAATAAAACCATCAGGGACTGGTGAATCTCCTTTAGCGAATAGCGACTGGGTTAATGTAGTTGATCCTGAAACAGGAATGAAAGGGCGTCGCGAAACAAATACAATGCCACAATGGGCAGGTAGTTGTTGGTATTATTTACGATTTATCGATCCGAATAATGATGAGCAAATTGCCGATCCAAAACTGCTTGAAAAATGGTTACCCGTTGATATTTATATCGGTGGTGCAGAACACGCAGTACTCCACTTATTGTATGCACGTTTTTGGCATAAATTTCTATACGATATCGGAATTGTACCAACGAAAGAACCTTTCCAAAAGTTAGTTAACCAAGGAATGATTCTTGGTGCGAATAATGAAAAGATGAGTAAATCGAAGGGGAATGTTGTAAACCCCGACGATATTGTCTCAAGTCATGGTGCAGATACATTGCGATTATATGAAATGTTTATGGGTCCGTTTGATGCAGATGTAGCATGGTCAACGACTGGATTAGATGGGGCACGGCGTTTTCTTGATCGTGTCTGGAGATTGATCGTAACGGACGATGGAAATTTATCTTCAAAAATTGTTAATGACTACGACGAATCAATGGAACGAATTTACCATGAAACGGTGAAAAAAGTAACGAATGACTTTGAGAACTTACATTTTAATACTGCAATTTCTCAAATGATGGTATTTGTAAACGAAGGATATAAAGTAGATAAAATTTCTAAAGATTTTATTGAAGGCTTCATTAAGTTACTGTACCCAATTGCTCCACATTTAGGAGAAGAACTGTGGGAACGTTTAGGAAACGAAAATACGATTACTTACGAAGCATGGCCAGCGTACGATGAATCAAAGCTTGTTGAAGAAGAAGTTGAGGTAGTTATTCAAGTAATGGGTAAAGTAAGATCAAAAATTAATGTTTCCAAAGAGGTATCAAAAGAAGAATTAGAAGCGGAAGCATTGGCAAATGAAAAAATCCAACCTTGGCTTGAAGGAAAAACAGTACGTAAAGTAATTGTTGTTCCTGGTAAGTTAGTTAATATTGTTGCGAATTAATTAGCAAAGTAATAAGTGAAAAAAGGCGATGGTATCACTCGTGGAAAAATGGTGGGTGATGTCGTCGCCTTTTTTCTACATAGATAAAAAGTATAATATTTCTCCGTTCGTTGTCCTCTTAAGAATTGTTGTTCTTCTGAAGAGTTTTGATATCGTCAGTTGTACGTTAATCCTCGGTTAGGGTAACTCAAGTTTTCAAAATAAATAATTTGCAGGCATTACTCGTGATCTTTCCACTCCGATTTTAATATGATCCAATTATCTTTTTGATAATACCAAAGTGTCTCAATCTCACCTAAGATATCATTTTCGTCTAAACCTTTAATGTGTTGATTGCTTTTCAACCCATATCCTTTCGATTCACTGATTAGGACAGGTTCTAATAAAGTAATTGGAGTTATTTTAATTCTTTTATCTTCTATTAATTTCCCATCCTCTTCGTATAAATTTTGATCAATATATTTAATCATGTCGTCAGAAGATATGTCTTTAATAATTGGCTTCATATTTGGATTTAATGTAATTTCAACTTTAAAATCATCTAATAATCGTGCTTGTATATGATTATGCTTCGGTATAGGAAGTTGTTTTATTACGCCGTTTTTTACCGTGTAGAGCTGGTAAACAGAATGAGTGCTTTCTTCATTTTTAGCAACTTTATAAAACAGATCGAATGTATTATCGTGATTTAAATCAATCAGTTTTAATTCGGGGTTATATCCACTTTCTAATGAAATTTTCCATTGTTTAGAAAATGGACTTGATATATCGAGCCAAATATCTCGATAAAATTTACTTTCATCGGATAATAGGATCCCGTTTAGTGTAAATTGCTCATGAAATCCGTCACCTGTTAAGTCTTCTTCATAAGAATTTATTAGTGAAACATCTTCATTTTCTGCGTTTATCGATATCTGAGGAATTATTAGGAATAATAAACAAGTTAAAAAAGGTAATATTGTTCTCAATAGTTAACCCTCCAAGGTTTAAGGTGAGATTATTTTATGTATAATTCAGTTAGCCTATACACATGTGGTTTATTACTATAACTTGTAAAATGGAGGAAATTTTATTGCCTGGTTAATTGTCTGTTAAAAAATCTTAATTAATTCTTGACATTTTATTAAAGAGTATGTAATATAAGTTCTCATGTTTGACACTAAAAACCTCCAAAAATGTTGTAATAACAATGTTTTTAGAGGTTTTTTTGATAGCTAAAAGTGCGTACTATTTTGCTTTTTTTGTTTGCTTTAAAATTTTTCTCATTTCTTTTTGAATGACAATTTCCAAATCCGTTCTAAAGCTAAAGGTATCGTGTAAAGCATCCGTAGTCTCTGTTCGAGTATAGGTAGGTATGTATCCTTCTCCATCCAATTCCATCATGTTCATATTTCTAAGCGTGCTGATTAATTTAGTACATGTAAATTCCTCATCTAATTTTTTCTCTAAGATACGATAGATCAATAAAGACAGAAAACATGTTAGAAAGTGAGCCTTTATCCGGGTTTCCCTTTGTAAATAAACAGGTCGAGCCCGAAATTCACTTTTTAAAATGCGAAACGTCTCTTCAATTTCCCATCTTCCCTGATTAATTTTGATAATTTCCTCTATGGTGGATTCTAAATTTGTACATACCGCATAAAATCCATCATACATCGATTCATGCTCAATCTGTTCTTGATTCAAAACCGCTTGGGTTTTGTCGGCGATTTCTCCATCATCTGTTACATGCGTTGCTTTAATGAACCTTTTTGGATCATTTTGATTATGTTTATTTAATGAACTTGGATTTTCTATTTTTTTAATTGCTCTATCAACTTGTTTTTCACGAATGGATGATTGGTATCGCTTATAAACAGGTGAATAGGTAACAATCAATTTTTGTTCCAACTCATTTTCTTTTATCCATCGTTCTTTGTAATACGTTCTTTTGTCTTTTTCCGGATCACGAATTTCATCTAAATTAATTTTTTTATTACTCCCAGATATTCGCCATCCTTTCGGATCTAAAGCCCACTCTTTAAGAAATTTCTTCAGTTTTTTAATGGATTGTGTCGTCACAAATGCACGTTTCCCTTTGGTGTTATACAACCGATTTCCATGAGAGGAGAGACCGGCATCTGTACATACGACAAATTTTGAAAGATTGAAGTCTTTTAGAATGCGGCGTTCTAACGGTTTTAATGTTGTTTGTTCGTTTGTACTTCCAGGTGTCATACTAAAAGCCAACGGAAGACCGGAACCATCCATAAATAGCCCCATTTGAACGATAGGATTTGGACGATTTTCCTTTGAAACGCCATACCGCTTTATATCATCTTCTTCTTCTACTTCAAAGAAAAAGTTTGTGCAGTCGTAATAAAGAATCTTGGTGTTCCGATTGATTACATTCAGGCTGTTTTTATAAACTTTCTCTTCAATAAAGTCAGATTGTTCAGCGAGAACCCCAAGTGCCCGATAGATTTGATGTGATTGAAACTGTGCAGGTTCAAGTAAATCTTTCGCATGTTCAAATGTTCCTTTTTTAGATGTGGGATGTAGAATTCGTAGATAAAGTAGACGCGAAAGAATCTCATTAAGATCGTATTCAAATTCATATTTTTGCGAGATTTGCTGACAAACCTTATCCAGTTTTAATTCATGATAAATAGCTTGTAGAAAAAGATAGCCGGCATTAAATAGTTTTTGTTTATTTAAGGAAATCTGTTTAGTAGGGCTGTACTTGGCGATGACTTGGTGGTTTTTTTCTTTTTCTTTTCGGGTTAATTCTTTCGCATATTCTTTTGCCCATGTATAAGGATCTACACCAGGATGTTTTTCTAAAATTTCCTCTTCATTACCTAATGCTTCAACGACTTTTGAGGTTTTCTTTCCATTACGGTAAACATCTTTGATTATAGAATAAGAAACCGAATTTTTAGAAATACTTTTTTTAACACGCATAAACGTACCTCCGTTCAATCTCATACCTTTATTATACAGTAGTACGAAATAGTACGCAATAATTTTAAGTAAAATTTGACAAAAAAATATAAGCCTGTACTGGCTTACGGTTACTTTATATTCGAATTAGGTGTCAAACTCCCGGGAGGAAATTTTATTGCCTGGTTAATTGTCTGTTAAAAAATCTTAATTAATTCTTGACATTTTATTAAAGAGTATGTAATATAAGTTGTGTTGCTTAAAAAACACGCGCATACTTTTGACTGAAAAAACAAAGTGTGTTATAATAATAATCTCTATAATACTTGTCTTACTTTTTAAAAAAAGAAAAAATATTTTTTCGAAAAAGTATTGACGCTAAAAAAATAAAGTGTTATATTTGAAAAGTCGCTCAAAAAGAGCGTTAGTAAAAAAAGAATTAAGTGCTGACATCTTATTCTTTAGATGTTATGCTTATATAGTTGCCTCGGATGAGGTAACGAATTTGCTCCTTGAAAACTGAACAGAAACAACATATGTCAAGTAAGAGACGAAAAGAATGTTGAATACTTTATTTAACATGCTTTTTTCATCTCGTCAAAATTTTAATTTTAGCTAAGAAAGCTTCATTATAGAAGCTTATCAAACAATCTTTTATGGAGAGTTTGATCTTGGCTCAGGACGAACGCTGGCGGCGTGCCTAATACATGCAAGTCGAGCGCGGGAAGCAGATGGAAGTCTTCGGACGGAAATCTGTGGAACGAGCGGCGGATGGGTGAGTAACACGTGGGTAACCTGCCTGTAAGCTTGGGATAACTCCGGGAAACCGGTGCTAATACCAAATGACGTTTCCGTTCGCATGAACGGAAACTAAAAGGCGGCTTTTGCTGTCACTTACAGATGGACCCGCGGCGCATTAGCTAGTTGGTGGGGTAATGGCTCACCAAAGCAACGATGCGTAGCCGACCTGAGAGGGTGATCGGCCACACTGGGACTGAGACACGGCCCAGACTCCTACGGGAGGCAGCAGTAGGGAATCTTCCGCAATGGACGAAAGTCTGACGGAGCGACGCCGCGTGAGTGATGAAGGTCTTCGGATCGTAAAACTCTGTTGTTAGGGAAG
>NZ_JBPPZG010000147.1:0-9739 GCF_051918545.1 Pseudogracilibacillus amylolyticus (SeqCode)
AGTTGCATCATCTACTTTATTTCCTCCGCACGCAACAAGAGCAAGCACTGTTATTACACTGATCATCATTAGAACAACCTTTTTCATTGTAATTCTTCTCCCCTTCTTTTTAACCGTATACTATATATGAAAACTGCAAACGCGGTTATTGCTACCATTATTTCCTGAACTAGAAGTAAATGACCTTTTGAAACAAATAACGGTAAAATCCCCACTGATGCATCTACAAAGCCATGGAGAGCAATCGCAAGCAAAACGTACTTGAAGTTTTTTCGCACGACACCTTGAAGTACAATAATAGAAAGTCCGATATGTAGTATCATTGCAAATAAACGCTCTATCCCACCAACAAAAAACAATTCACTCTGGAAAGTCATTGTTTGTGTAAATAATAAAGCTATAGCAGGTACACCAACAAGTAACACCGCTTCAATACCGCCATGCCCAGCTCCAAACAAAAACCCAGACTGCCAATCCCGTTTTGACATCAAAAAGCGCATAAAAATAAACCGAGCAACCTCTTCAAAAATCCCTGCCGATAAACCAATCATTATTGTAAAAATGACAGGTTGAGTTTTGCTAAACATTATAAATTCAGTACTGTTTTTCCCTAAATACTCCAACAACGGAATGCGTAACAAGATTTGTGATCCGACAAAAGCCAGAACTCCTAACAGATATGCAGCAAGGTTCTTTCTATAACATGCGTACACAAACAAAGCCAGTGGTAATCCAATACTGACAACTATTGCAAAAATAAGACCACTCATTGATCCACCTCTACATGGCAGTATAGTACATTCACTTTAAAAGATATATCGTTTTTTCCTATTCGGTTCATTTATATTCATATTTGGTCATTTTTTTTAGTATCAATGTTTGCGAAAAATAGGGAGATTTAACAGCTGTTTCAAGCGTTGCATTTTCTATTTTATCAATCATCCGCTTTACCGAAAAAAGCCCATAACCTTCGTTTTCTTCTTTGCTAGAATAGCGTTTCTCAAAAATTTTCTGCAAGTCAATCTTTTTATGCTGGCAACTATTTTTTACAATAAAGTATTGTTCTTTTTCCATTTCAAAAAAAGCTATTTGCAGTACTTTTTCTTTGCTATCAACCGCTTCTTCAATTGCATTATCTACCAAAATAGATATGACACGAATAAAGGAAATAACCGGCATCGCAACCTCCTTAATCTCCTCAGGTATATCAATCATCACTTTCACCTGTTGTTGTTTGGCAGCGATCACTTTCGCGCTTAACATACTTTTTACCTCAGGAATAGCAATCCGTGATAACTTCACAATTTCCAGTTCACGATTATTTATTAATGTGGAAGTTGGTGCAATGACGTCATGATAAATTTTTTCGATTTGTTTTATATTTTTCGTCCGGACTCCTTCATCTAATGCGAGCAATACATTTATATAATCATGGCGAAAACTAGCTAGTTCATCATGCATCAATTCTAGCTTCCTTACATAGTCCAACAATTCCTTGTCTGAACGCTCTTGTTGTTCTTCAAGTATTCTTTCTTTTGTTAAATGGGAGCCAATCAAAATGATTAATAGTAATAGTAGAAATAAAATAAAAGATGCAATATAGCTTACTTGTCCGTACTGTTGATTCAATGTGGACAGTAGTGCGGAAGAAGGCATTGATATAATTAATACCATGATAAGTCCAATGACAAGCAACACATAACTTATATAATAAAGAGGACTTTCAATAATAAACTGAGCAAATCGTTGAATCGACTTCCGCCAGAGAAGAATGCTTGTAAATATAATGATTGAAACAATAAGATGAATAACGCTCCCGGTCCAAATATATAAATTGTAGGGCGACAACATAAAAAGCTTCATGCCTAATTCCATGGCAACTAATTTTACTAAAGTAATGAGAACCATACTAACTAAAGCAAAAAATACATTTTGCATAAATGTTAGCTCGTCCTTCATCAGCCCTAAACTCAATAGAAAAATGAGTAGCATAATTATGTTAAATTCAGGATATCTTGTTACAGTCACAACAATACCAAGCAATATTGTAAAAATAATACTTAAAGAAAACACCATTTTATAAGATAAACGGTTGTAACGGATCAACTGAATATAAAGTAATACATGACTAACACCAATTAAAACGATCGCAACCAAATCATAGACATACATTACAATTCATCCTTTATTAGCTGCCTGACTTTTCGCACTAAACGCCTGGAGACTGGTATTTGTTTACCACTTTTTAAAACGAGCACCTTTTCTGAAACATTGTAGGAAGACATTTGCGTTTTATTAACAATATACGATTGATGGCAACGAAATAAACGATCATCTAACACTTCGATCTCTTTTAACGTTCCATAAAAGTGAATCAATCGATCTGTCGTTATTAAGGCTAAACGATGTGGCCCATCTGTCATAATGTATTCTACTTTACGAAACGGAACACGCACTGTCGTATGAGAGTTTTCTATAATAAGATGATCCGTAGTACTATCCATATTATTACGTGCTTGATAATGCAACAAGCACTGCTCAAAAGCATGATATCGTTTTTCGTAAGGTAAACCTTTATCTATAAACGTTAAAGCCGATACCATATATTGATAAGAGATTGGTGCAAACTCAGAATGTGTCGTTACAAAGACAATAATACCATCTGGGTCAAAATTCCTGATTTCTTGTGCAACTTCTAAACCTTTACGCTCTTCATCTTTAATTTCAATATCCAAAAAGTAAATAGGTACGTAAGTTGTCAAAGGGATTTTTTGTAGAATGTTCGCACTCTTACTAGTCACTTCGATAAAGTCATACGCCAATTGATGTTTTTCACATATTTTCCCTATCACTCGCTCCATCTGCTGAGCTTGAATCACATCATCTTCTAAGATAAAAATACTCATATTATCACTCACTTCAAATCTTCTAATAATAGCATACCACGATAAAACTTGTTCGTTGACTAAACCCTTCTTTAGCATCTAATTACTTGCCAATCAAAAAAAATAAGCTATTTCTCCAAAGAAATAGCCTTGATCTTAATTTATATGTATCAGATTTATTCTATTACTACGCCATCTGTCTCCATACTCTCCATTATTTCTTCAAATTCAGCTACTTCCTCTTCTGTCTTACTCCAATTTTCTGCATATATGTATGTTACATAATTAAATGTTACTTTTACAATCGCCTGCATGTTTTCTGTTTCATTCGTCACAAGATAATAAAAGCTACCCATCTGAGAAGCAGGCTGAATCACTTTCTCAATTTTTGCCTCGGCTAATTGAATGAAAAATGGATCGTCGATATTTTTTAAAATAACAGGTTCATAATCTTCTAACACAAATTCAGCAATCCGTTCTACATCATTTTCCTGTATTGATGCAAATAGGCCTTCAACAATTTGTTGATTCTCCTCGATCATTTCTTTATCTTCTGCCTCTTTTAGTTCTTGTTGTGCTTCACTTATCATGGATAACTTTTCTTCCGGCAAAACTTCTGGTTGTTGCGATTCATTTGGCATAAATATTCCAAAACGAACTATAGAGCCTAAAATCAATGCTCCAATCATCAGGTAAGATGGCCAGTTGCTATATTCTTTCATTGGTTGTGTTGATGGAGTCGGTGGATGATGCTCTTCTAGTGCTCCTTGTTTTGTTTGAGTCTGTGGGTGCTCTGTTGTTCTTTGGTTCGATTGAGCCGCCTTATCTTTCGTCTGTTCTTTAATCGTTGAGATATTTTCAGAATTCCATATTTTTGATAGTTGATCTTCTAATTCTTCGGATGATAACGTTGTGTTCTTTAGTGAAGCCGATTCATTTCCTTTTGCAACTTCCGTTTTCATTTCTTTTAGTGCAGCCTTTTGCGTCGCTTTTGTATTCTTTTTTATATTCTTTACTTCAGCTTGCGTAAAACCAACTTTTTTTAACATCGATTTTGATATTCTGGAACTTATAAACAGAATTAAAAAATACATGCCAAGAATAATGAAAAAACTCTTTCTTGAAATAAAATAGAGTCCTCCTAAAACTCCTAAGAGAATTATCACTAAAATGAGCAAAATTCCTATCTTTTCTCGGAATAACTTCCAAACAAAAGCTGTTGGGTATCTCAGTAATTTGACAAGAATATCGTTCATTCCTATTTTTGCACGAACAAAACTATTTCTAGTTGGATAAATTTTTTTGAAATGATCTCGAATCAACTCATTTTCCGGATCTATCCTCATAGCTTCATCTATCAACATTTGCGCTTTTTTATAACGCTTTAGTTGATACGCAATCCAAGCAAAATTAAGTAGCATGATACTATTTTCTGGATTTGCTTGTAAGGTCAATTGCTCATATTTTTCCGCTTCATCCAATTGATTCATTCCATATAAAAGCATCGTATAATTTCCTAAATATTGATCATTAAACGGATCAAGCCGAATTGCCTCTTGATAGGATGCCAATGCCTGCTCACTATTAACCGTTCTGTTTATTTCTGCATTTTGTTGATGAAAAAAGTGATTGCTTGGATAAAGATGGAGCCCTCTTTCAATCAGTTCTTTTCTCTTCTCTTCATTAACCTGAAATTCTTGATACACTTCCAACGCAAATTCAATGGCCAATTCTTCTTCAGGACCTTTTATTAACGCTTCATCTATCCAATCAAGTGTCTCTTCTTGTTGCTTCAATAAATAATAATGATAACTCATTAATATGTAACCCCGGAAATCTTCCGGATTATCCCGAATTATCTCTTCAGCAACAGCTTTTGACCTCTCTTCATCTCCATTACGAATGTAGAGTTTAATTAGATCTGCATTCGATTTTAATGATTCCGTCATGGATATCATCCTTTATTTCAAATTGTATTTATAAATATAATCAAGTACAGCTTGATATTCATTGTTAGCATCACTAAACGTGGCATAACTTTTAGCTGTTTTAAACCACTCAAGCGTTGTTGGCTGTCGTTTCTCCATTGCAGTTAATAAGTCCTGATTCGTTAATGGTTGAATTTCTCCTGTTTCAAAAGATCTAGCAATCGCAGAATCGACGGCGTCTTTTACTAAGTATTCTAAATCAGCACCCGAAAAATGCTCGGTATATTTGGCAACAAGATCTAACTGTAAATCTTGTTGTGGTTTATCTTTCGTTTTTAATGTTAAGATAGCTTTTCGTTCTTCAACATCAGGTGGGGGTAGAAAAATAAGTGAATTAAAGCGACCGGGACGTCTAAGAGCTGGGTCTAAATACCACGGTGTATTTGTCGCACCAAGAACATAGATCCCTTCATTATTTGAAACAGATCCATCCAATTCAATTAATAATTGATTCACAAGCATCCGGTCGTGATGGGAAATCATTTTTTGTCTGTTCCCACCTAATGCGTCCAATTCATCAATGAAAAGTACACACGGTGTTTTCTTTCGTGCATCTTCAAAAAACTCATGCATATTTTGTTCCGCTTCACCAGACCACTTTGATAGAATCGATTGCATTTCCAAATGAAGAAAGCGTGCATTAATTTCCCCTGCGACCGCCCGTGCCAAAAATGTTTTACCACAACCAGGAGGACCATAAAAAAGTAAGCCACCACCAACTTCCTTACCAAATGCTTTAAAAACTTCCGGTGACTGAATCGGCATAATAAAATCGGTTCTTATTTTTTTCTTAACTTCCTCGAGTCCACCTACATCTGCAAATGTCTCAATCTTTTGTTCTAATTCAACAATTTTATCTTGTTTTTTATCGTACGAAACGACCTTTAATTTATCACGTTGATTTTCTTGCATCATTTTATCCTCCTTCACCAACATAAGGTGAATATCATTCCACTTTATTTTAGCAGCTGTAAAAAATGGTAACAAGAGTATAAAGTACAATAATTGACTGTATCTGTACCACCCAAATTCCTATATTACTTTTGGAACAAGATTTCTCCGTTATAGATAGGTTCATTTATATAAGTAATAAAATATTAGCAACTCATCTTTAAGATTTAACAGTAATTCACTAGCAATTTATTAACATGCACAATGATCTTTACGAGCAACTGCCTAAAATCTTCAAGACGGCTTTTTAAATTGGATTCTTCGTTAAAATTCAAAGAGCTTTATTTTAACAACTAAAATCTTAATCCCTTAATAAATATGCGTAAACTTTATGAAATCGTGGAATAGTAGTTATAGAGGTGAATGAATGATGGCTTACATTTCTATTCGATTAGTAATTACGATAATCGTAATTATTGTATTAGCTTATATTCTTATTCGTTTTCGAGCGAATCGAAATTCCACAAGTAGTTCTCTCGATATTATGAAGGCTCGAATGGAAAGAGGCGAAATAACGGAAGAAGACTACAAACGTGCAAAAGAACGTCAAGGAAAAAAGTAAAACACCCCTTCCTCATTCTATATGAGAAAGGGGGCCAAATCTATGTCTACTTGCATGCGCTGATTTTTTAGGGTATTCGCTAAAATTTTTATATTTACGCCGATTTAAATGACGTTCGCGCTGAATTATTTGATTAACCACTGAATTACTAGATGATTTCGCTGAATCAATTCAGCGTATTGATATTATCCAAGGTGGTAGGAAAAATTAATACCCTAATTCCTCTTTTGCAATGTCTACAATGAATTTTAGTTTTTCCCATTGTTCTTCTTCTGTCAATTTATTTCCATGATGTGTTGATGCGAATCCACATTGTGGACTAATGCAAATTTGCTCTTTTGGGATGTACTGTGTTGCTTCTTTAATCCGTGCTTTAATATTTTCCTCATCTTCTAATTGACCTGATTTGGATGTAAATAAACCAAGGACAACTTGTGCTCCTCCGTTTGGAATAAATTCAAGTGGCTTAAAATCTCCTGAGCGATCATCGTCGTATTCAAGGAAAAAACCGTCCACTTTCTCTTTAGCAAATAGCGTTGGTGCAATTATGCCATAGCTACCTTCAAAGGCCCAGTTCGATCTGTAGTTCCCACGGCAAAGGTGAGTCGTTACATAAAGATCTTCTGGCTTTCCTTCGAGCACCCCATTTACTACTTTTAACGCCAATTCAATCAATTTCTCTCTGGAGTACTTGCCATCATTAAATGGAATGTCTGGGGAAGATAGTCCCGCAATATATACATCATCAAACTGAAGGTAACGTACGCCCGCATCATAAAATGCTTTTAATGCATCACGATACGTCTGAATAATGTCCTCTGCATATTCTTCAACATCAGGATAAATATCTTCATTCCGAATCCCTACATTAAAAAGTTGGTTCGGACTTGGGATCGTCTGCTTAGCAACTGCACGACCGTCAACAATTTCTTTGAATACAATAAAATCTTTAACATGTGGGTGATCTGAATTAAATGAAATTTTTCCAGTATTTCGTACGTTATACTTTTCTGTTTCTTCATTTCCGTGAAAAATATAGCCAGTTTCTGGTACATACCCTTCTATCCCATTTAAATGCTCAAGAAAATCAGTGTGCCAAAATCTACGTCTAAACTCTCCGTCCGTTACTGCAGACAAGCCTATTTCAATTTGTTTATCGACAATGCGTTTAATTTCTTTTGTTTCAATATCATATAACTGTTTTGCTGAAATTTTTCCTTCTCGAAAATCCTTTCTCGCTTGATGGATACTTTCTGGTCTTAATAAACTCCCAACATGATCTGCTTTAAATGGTGCTTTCGTTACTGTAATTGTCATAAAACATTTTCCTCTCCGTTTTCGTATTTAGTCTGTTTTTAAGGCATTGCGATATCGTTTTTTATCATTCCCCCGATTTCATTGGACTTTTCGGGGTTATTAACATCAAAAAACCCCTTCTTGAATCAAGAAGAGGTTAACACACGATAGTCTCTCGCTCTCCTTATCTTCAAGCATAAATGCTTCTGGAATTGGCACAGTACTTATAAAAAGTCTGTTGCCGAGGCTTCAAAGGGCCAGTCCCTCCACCTCTCTGGATAAGAAATTAAAACTATTTAACTGTGGTTTATAAGATATCGTGGTTTAGCATAAATGTCAAGAAAAATATACGAACCTTATATAAGTATATCTTCCTTCTTTGAAATATTATTTTTGGCAAGATACAATTAAAGAAGAGACAAAACTTTAATTTACTAGGAAGTACTAACTAATCTCTAAATAATTTAAACAGAAGGGATGCACAGTTTATGCATTTTCTTTTATATTTACTTGTTTTTATATCTTTTACAGACCTTTTTGCCCAATTGCCAATAACAAGCACTTATGCACAGAGCTTAGGTGCAGCAACCGGGTTCATCGGTTTTATCGTTGGAGCATATTCATTAACGAATCTATTTAGCAACGTGTTTGCTGGACATTTTGTTGATAATAAAGGGCCTAAAAAAGTCATGATTGTAGGGTTTTTACTAAATGGAATCATTTTATTTTTATATTCTGTCGTTACCTCTCCTGTCCAGCTCCTATTTGCCCGTTTTTTAAACGGGGTTACTGCAGGTGTTATTACTCCAGCAGCTTTTACTTATATAACTTTATATAATAAGGACAAAAAAAGTGGAAAAACAATGGCCTATGCAGGTGCGGCGGTAGGTTTGGCAGCGATCAGCGGGCCTGCCTTTAGTGGAATTATTTCATCTAAGGCTGGCCCGGAAATAGTTTTCGTGACACTTGCTGTCCTCATGATTTTAGGTGGTTTATTAACGTTACTATTAAAACCGCTTCATAAAGAGCAAAAAGCTGCAGAAAAAAAGGACTCATCATTAATCGATTACTTTCCTCTATTTAAAAATAAAGGATTAATTATTTCATTTGTCGGCGCCTTGTCTTTAGCCGCTTCTCAAGGCATTCTAGCCTATATGCTCCCTTTGAAAGTAACATCCTTACAAATGGAAGACCATATTAGCGGAATGTTAATGAGTATATTTGGAATTGTAGCTATTTTAATCTTTGTTTTACCAACCAATCGTGTATTCGATCGCTACCAGAGTCACAATGTTTTAGCCATTGGTTTACTATTCGTTGCATTTTCCCAAACATTTTCAAGTTTAGTTAACAGCTTGCCACTTCTCATCATTAGTATGTGCATTTATGGAGTCGGTTTTGCATTTATTTTCCCGTCGATGAGTGCACTGATTTCTGAACATTCCACAACGAATACTCGTGGAAAAGCTTTTGGTTTATTTTATGGTTTCTTTTCATTAGGTTCATTTTTAGGTTCATCTATAACAGGAATGTTCTCATTAACACCAGATCAAGGTTTTGTTAGTATTGCAATATATTTAATTATCGTTTGTATACTCATTTTTTTGGTGGTTAGGAAAACGAATGTTGACCATGCTAAATGATCTGTAAATGGACGAAAAACGCCAAGGTTAAAAATAAAACAACTCTTTCTCAGCGAATGCGAGAAAGAGTTGTAAATATACGTTCATTACGCATAGCCATTAAAAGAATATTTGACACTGATTTGTGCTTCAGAAAATATTAAACGCATTTACCAATTAATCAATCCCCTTATTAAACTAAAAAGACTATTACCGACAAAGAACTTTGCAGCCATTATGACGACTATGATTAAGATTGCGATGAATGTTCCCTCTCCTTTTTTCCCATTCATATCTCTACACTACTCCTCAAAGGACAAATTTATCGGCTCATCTAATAGATCAACAGAAAAATCAATATTAGTAGTCGGTACCTTATTATCCACTACCTCGAATTTAAGTTCATCCATCCATACTTGTCCTTTCCCTGCTAAT
>NZ_JBPPZG010000148.1:0-9730 GCF_051918545.1 Pseudogracilibacillus amylolyticus (SeqCode)
TGCTTCAAGCGGTGCAGGTAGTGGTACGCCTTTTCTTGATTCAATAATTGTTCCTAAAAAAGCAATCGGAATTTGATCTTGATGGAAACTACTCAATGCAACCCAAAAACCGGGAAGGAATATTGCGATGATGATACCTACAATGCGAATTAACCGTTCAAAAGAATTAAACAAGTAAATATTTTCACTATCTTCAGCTGATTTTAATAAAAATGCTAAATTGACCGGTGCGATGATAACATATTGCACACCGTCAACAAGAATGATAATTCGTCCAGTCAAAAGACTATGAACAGCAAAATCCGGACGTCCGCTGTAATGGAAAAGAGGGTAAAATGTTAATTTTCGATCAGATAGTAGTTCTTTTAATTGTGATCCACTATAGATTCCCGCAATATTGATTTTATTCATTTTCTTATCAATTATCTTGATGATGTCCGGGTTAACGATGTCATCTATATAAAGAACCGCAACTTGAGTTTGTGTTCGAGTACCTAGTTCATATTTTTTAATCGCTAGGGAATTGGTACGTAGTCTTTTTCTAATCAAAGCAATATTTGTAACAATATCTTCAATAAAATCATCTCTTGGTCCTTTGATGGAAACTTCCGTACTCGTTTCTTCGGGGTTACGTTGGGGGCGTTTTGATATATCCACCGAGAAAAGATATTGTTCTTTATGAAAAAATATCATAAGTTTTCCAGTGAAAATCTCAGCAATTAACTTTTCTTTATTTTCTACCTGCGTAATCCCTGGTAAATAGAGAGAGTTATTAATTTCATCCAAAGATACTATTTTATGTTGTCGATTTTTTAAAAAAAACACCACTCGTTCATAAACAACATTATTGATTATTTCTTCATCAACCATTCCTTCACAAGTTACAAATGTTATTATTCTGTCTTCAAAAGAATATGTTTGAAATGTCACGTCAGGATTGTTTGAAAAAAGCTCGCGAATCGTTTGCTCTGTAAATATATCTTTTTCAGATGTCGCACTTTGCTGTTCATTTTCGTTGGACATTATTTTCATCTCCCTGTTTCTTACGGTACATAAATGCGATGACACCTAAAATGAACGAAAAAATGAGAAAAAACCAAAATGTGAAAGGGAGTAAAATTTCCATTAAAATATCGAAAAACTTTCTTTCATCAATTGGATACAGGACAATTACTCCCAAAAGAACGGATAAAACTAAGATGATCCATATATTTACTGTTTTATTTTTTTTATTTAGCAGTATTCTTATCGTAAATAATAGTAATGTAATCCGAATAAATCCTCCAGATAACCATTGATAAATCGATAAATAGTCCACATGTTCTACATATGTACCTACTCTTGCTAGTCCCCATTCTTCATAAGCGGGATAGCGTTGCATTGCTGCCTGTTTTGGGCCGAATTCAATGATTGCCCCAATTAAAGGTCCTAATGTTAACAACGTTAAAATAACAACAATGACTACATAGTGCCGATAGCGAAATGTAGATTTGAACTGATGCTGTAGGAAAAGTAAGACAATTAACTCGATCATTCCAGTCCCTTGGTAAATCAGTGCTTTTAAAACTGGGACATATCCGTGTTCCAACACTGGTAACAGCAAGGAATAATCCTTATGCTCGTAATTAGCGAAAGATACAAAATGACCAAAGACAATTACAAGGGCTAAAAAGAAAAAGTTGGTAATCGTAATTGTTTGTATATTCGTCAAGGCAGCTAACATGCAGGGGACAATAAAAGCAATCGTTAAAACAAGGGCAGGGGTTTCATTTAAATAAGAAACATTCGTCCATAAAACAGTTTCTTTTAACGTTGCCGCAGCCACAATGAGTAAATAAATACAAACTATGTAAAGCAATAGTTTTGAGAAAATAGTTCCGATACTATTTTCAAGCCATATTTGAATATGCTTACCTTTCATTGTTTTGTAAATATACATAAGTAAAATTCCCCAAATAAGAAAGAGTAGGGACATGATAATGACAGATATCCAAGCGTCTCTACCACCTTCTTTCAGTAAAGGAGGGATTACGATCACATGGTTTTTTAATCCGATAGCCATCATCAGTAATAAAATAACTTGTAATATGGAAACCGTCTCATTATTTTTCATATTCACCAAAATCCATTTATAAGTTCTAACGCTTAGTATGGATATTGTTGGTAGTAGTTATACGAACTTTTAGTTTAGTTTTTATGGATCTTTCCCGATAAATAGCAATAATTTCGTTTTTCACGGATAAAGTGAAGTATATATTTTCATTGTAAATACGGTTCGACAAGGGTAATTACTTCTTCTAACCTTTTGGCATTATTCTGATATAATTGTTTTGACTGCTCATTTTCTGTTTCTAACGCATATAGTTCTAAGTCTGCTTGTGTTTTTTTGAGAGTCGCCAAAAGAAGCGTTTTTTCTGTTGGACTTGGTACGGATAGTTTGTCATCATATAAATCAACTGTTAATTGTCCATCACTATCCGCTTGAGCTAAGAAAACATTTTCAATCGTCACATTCATTTTTGCTAGTTCCGTTTCTAGCCAAGCCGGGTTCAAATTTATATTTGCTAGAGGTTCTAATAACATTTTTCCGTCCATGATGACGGTTTGTGGTTCTTTTTTAGGAGCAAGCTTTATGTTTAAAGATTTTGCTGTTAGTGGTTGTTTTTCCGTTTTTGGTAATACACTAAACTTTCCAGTTGGCTCCAATAAAGCAAATTCAACATCGGCAACATGAAAAATATCTTTCTCCCTAAGATGAACTAATAAATCATCTGTAGAAAAAAATTCTTTTTTTAAATTTTCTTCCATTATTTTTCCGTCTTGTATGATTACGGTACTTTTTCCTTGAACAAAATCTCTAACTCTTTTGCTTTTTAGAGCTATGTAATCAATCCCATATGGAATAGTAAACCAAACGACAATAGCGATGATCCCGTGTAATAGAGGTACATCCTTATGAACCGTTAAAATAGCACCGATCCCGCCTAAGACAAAGCCATTAATATAATCAAAAATACTTAATTGTGAAATATGTTTTTTGCCAAGAAATTTCGTTAATAAAAATAAAGTGAAAATGAGAAAAATGGATCGCAAAAGAATATTTAACCAATCAGGCATCGCAGTCCCTCCTTTACTTATACTGAGCTTCTTCGCGTGCTAAAAATTGTACTTGTTTTTTTAGGTCTTCTCTAACTTGTGAAAGAAGATATTGGGCATCATAAAAAGCTTTTTTTGCTTCTTCATTACTCGTTTTAATTGCTAATTGCTCTAAACCTGCTTCAGCACTTTTTACGGAAAAATAACTTCCTTTTACATTTGATCCAACTGTCATCTCCTAAATTTCACATCCTATCCTTTTGGCTTAAAGATTAGTGAAGCAATGACACCAAAAATAATTGCAGCTGAAATACCAGCACTTGTTACTTCGAAAATCCCGGTAATTACTCCGATTAAACCGTGTTTTTCCGCTTCAGCCATTGCACCGTGTACGAGTGAATTTCCAAAGCTTGTAATCGGGACTGTTGCTCCTGCGCCGGCAAAATTAATTAATGGTTCATATAATCCCAACCCGTCGAGGATAGCGCCACATACTACGAGTGTTGTAAGCGTATGTGCAGGGGTTAATTTAAATACATCAAACATAATTTGCCCGATTACACAAATTAGTCCGCCAACGACAAATGCCCAGAAAAAAATCATGACACATCACCTCGAGATTCAATAGATACAGCATGAGCGATACAAGGTATTGAATTATTTTGCTGCACACTCATCGGAGAGTGTAGGGCACCGGTCGCAACTAATAAAATGCGGTTCAATTTTCCTTCTTTCATACGATTTAGAAAATGGCCATACGTTGCGACTGCCGAACAAGCCGTTCCACTACCACCGGCGTTGACTGGTTGGTTTTCCTTATAGACTGTTAAACCACAGTCAACATACTTTTTTGCATCAAGTTCAATTCCTTTTTCTCTAAGTAAATCATATGAAGCCTCTCGTCCGACTTTTCCAAGATCACCGGTAATGATAAGATCATAATAATCGGCATCTACATTTCTATCTGTTAGGTGACGAACGATTGTGTCCACTGCCGCAGGGGCCATTGCTCCGCCCATATTAAACGGATCCGTCAATCCCATATCGACAACTTTTCCAATGGTTGCAGTAGTAATAACAGGTCCTTCTCCAGATGGAGCAACGAGCGCACAACCTGCTCCAGTCACTGTCCACTGAGCGGTCGGCGGTTTTTGTCCACCATACTCGGTTGGATAACGGAACTGTCTTTCAGCTGCAGCATTATGACTAGCTGTCCCACTTAAAATATAATTCGCTCCACCAGAATTTATAATTAAGGCAGCAAGCGCTAAACTCTCCGCAGAGGTTGCACATGCACTGAAAATTCCTAAATAGGGGACATCAACAGACTTAGCAGCAAAAGTAGAAGGTGTAATTTGGTTAATGAGATCACCACTAATAAAATAATCTACTTGTTCTTTTTGGATATTAGCTTTTTTAACAGCAATTTGACTGGCTTCTTCCATCATGATTTGTTGGGCTTTTTCAAATGAATCTTGTTTTAACCACATATCTTCATGTAATATGTCGAAATCGTGTGCAATTTTTCCTTGTGCTTCAAATGGTCCACCAACAATGCCAGTAGAAAGAATAACTGGTTGGTTATTAAATTGCCAACTGCTATGACCCATTAACATCCCGTTACACCTCACCTTTACTTCTAAATTAACTTCAATATAATTGTTTTTATTAGCGCGATCACAAATGCAGAAAAAACTCCGCATACAATTACTGGTCCTGCAAGTTTCAACATATTTCCACCAACTCCGAGAACATAGCCTTCTGAGCGATGTTCGATGGCTGAAGATATTACTGCGTTAGCAAAACCAGTAACAGGAACAGCTGTACCTGCACCGGAGAACTGGCCGAGATGATCATAAATCCCGAAACCAGTTAAAAACATAGTAATAATAATGAGAGTTGCTACAGTAGGATTTCCAGCAGTTTGTTCCGTAAAATCAAAATAATAAATATAGAAAGTTGTTATCAATTGCCCAATCAAACAAATAAATCCTCCAACTAAAAAAGCTTTCAAACAGTTTTTAAAAACTGGTCGCTTTATTTCGCGGTTTTTCTGTAATGTTTGATATTGTTGTGCTTCAGGAGGCAGCTGCTTCTTTTTTTGATCTGCCATTTCATCCTCACTCTTTCTTACGTTTCTTCTTTTGATAATCTTTTTAATTCTGTTATCTTCTTTTTTAGTTGGTCATTAGAGATATTATTATTCATAATGTCTGCTTCCAATTTTTTTAATTCGATTAATATTTTTTGATCTGTTGACAAGGTCACTTTTAAATCAGAATATTGGTCGCGGACTTGTTTTTGTATATTCTTTTCAATATCATCTAAATCAAAACGCTCATGATGGTCGACATCGATAGCGATAAGTAAGTCATCTTTATGGTTGACAGCTCGGACAGCAGAAACCTCTTCGTATTCCTCAGTTATTAACTCTTTTGCTCGGTTTGACGGATTTTGATCTACAATGCCTTTTGATTGTAATTTGACTAGTTCAAGATCACGGTTACCCGTCGGTTTTAGAATTTGATCTTGACTGGCATTATTATTCGTACAAGCGGATAAAATAAACAAACCTAGTAATAGGAAAAGAAGTCTCTTGAGGTACAATCTTTTCACCTCACTTTTTTTAATAAATTTTTTATTGTTTATATTGTGGTTCTTCTTGCTCAATCTCTTGTAAACGAGGTTCTACAAATTGAAGTACTTGCATCGTTTGCTCAGCCGCATTTTGATACATCTGTTTTGCCTGTTTATTTTCTGTTTCGAGAGCAAATTGTTCAAAACTTGCTTGTACACTTTTTAATCCAGCAATTGCTTGCCTAACTTGGGTAGCAACTGTCATGATTACTCCTCCTTTTAAAAACAAGTTAGTAATAGAATGGGAAAAACACAATGATTTATACATCGTGGTCTAATCCTCTTTTTTCCAAGGGTACGTAAAAGACTATTGACTTTATTTCTAAAATAAACTATTTTAAACATATGATTTCGAATAAGCGAAGGGGAGTTTCGTATGAAAACCTTTAAATTAAAAGGGTTAAAAATAATGGCGAATGAAGAGGATGGCGTTGAACGAAAAACGATTCCGCTTCGTGACGGATTAGTAATCAACCGGGAAGATAAATTTGGATGGTTAATTGAGGCATATATTGATAATGAATTCTTGACTTATTTTAATCAGATAAAAGATGCAGAAGAGATTATGATCCAAGTGAAAATTACAAGAGAAGAAAATGATCCTGCATTTTTTATTACAAAAATTATAGATATTAATGAAATAAATGAAGAAAGAATTAATGTGCTTTTTCAAGGTGAAGTCGTCGACCACCGTAAGAGTCGTATCGAAGAAATGTTGCAAATGATCATTGAAGAAGGGTATCAGGGAGAGTCTCTCTTGAAGAAATTTAAGGAGCTAATATAACATTAGCTCTGTTTTCTTTTGGGGTGGTCACATATTTGTGTAAAAAATGAATATATTTATATGCGATTTTGGTTATCTGTCCAGCGATATCGGGTAATTATCAGAAGCATAGGGGTCTCTCATTCATCGATTTTTCATAAAGTTTAGCGACTAACGAAGTCCTTAGCATTCGCCAATAGTTTAGTGCGTTTGCAAAGTATAGTTGAAGACAGCCTGAACTTCAGGGAGGAACAAAAGATGTTAGAGATTGTTACTAACGTACACCTTGAGATGTTACTGCGACTTTTAATCGCGGCAATTCTCGGATTGTTAATTGGTCTGGAACGGGAACTAAAAAGAAAGTCTTTAGGCTTAAAAACAATTTTAGTTATTTCCATCGTTAGTTGTTTATTAACGATTGTGTCGATTCAGTCAGCATACTTATTACCTGGTTCAGCTTTGGCTGAAATTCGCATGGATCCTTTACGATTGGCTGCACAAATTGTTACAGGAGTTGGCTTTTTAGGTGCAGGAGTGATTTTAAGAAGAGAAGATGATACGATTTCCGGACTTACGACAGCCGCAATCGTTTGGGGTGCTGCCGGCATAGGCGTTGCAATTGGAGCAGGATTTTACATCGAAGCAATTGTTGGGGTCGGGCTTTTATTAATTAGTGTTGAAATTATTCCATATATTATCTTCAGATTAGGTTTTGAACAACTTAAGTTAAAAGAATTCCAAATCGCAGTTACTTTAAACAGCCGCGAAAATATTGAGGAAATTGTAGAGCAAATTGAAAGAGAAGTAGTTAAACTAGGCAAGGTTAATATAAAAGATGAACAAGTAAACAGCTATGTAATAGAAGTGGAAGTAAAAGTCTATCAAGATGTAAAACCTACTGAACTTTACCAAAAATTAACTAAAATAAAGAATATTGATTTAATTGAATTGAATTCATGAATGGCTTATTATATTAATTTTGTTTAAAAAGTCGTTAGAAATTATCTTTTTGCTATACTGATTTAAAAAATGTTTTGTCGATATATAGGTAGAGGAGTTTCTTAATTATGTTAGATAAGAATAGTTTTTCTCAGTGGATGAAACGATTAACACCTGCGCAACTTTTATTATGTTTTTATTTTTTTGCAATTATTTTATCAACGATTGTTTTATCTCTACCAGTAGCTTACCAGGAAGGAGTCAGCGTTCCTTTTATTGATGTACTTTTTACAGCCGTAAGTGCGCTCAGTGTTACTGGACTTAGCACGATCTCAGTTGGAGATACATTAAGTACAACAGGAGTAATATTACTGGCACTTATTTTACAGCTGGGTGCTGTTGGCGTCATGTCTGTAAGTACTTTTATATGGTTACTTTTAGGGAAGAAAATCGGGCTTTCTGAACGAAGGCTAATTATGCAAGACCAAAACCAAACGACATTTGGTGGAATTGTCGACTTAATTAAGCAAATTTTATTGGTTGTTTTGGCAATCGAATTATTAGGGTTTCTTATTTTAGGTACTTATTTTTTGCGCTATTTCCCAACGCCTGCAGAAGCGTATTATAATGGTTTCTTTTCTACGATTAGTGCGATATCCAATGGTGGGTTCAGTTTAACCAATAATTCCATGGCTCCTTATAAAAATGATTATTTTGTTCAAATTATTATTATGTTATTGATCATATTTGGAGCAATCGGATTTCCAGTTTTAATAGAGGTGAAACAATATTTATTAACCAGACGGAAAATGAAACAACGGTTTCGTTTTACGTTGTTTACAAAAGTAACTACGACAACATTTCTTGTACTTATTGTTTTAGGTGCTGCCTTTATTTATTTAATCGATGTTAATCAATTTTTTAAAGATAAAAGCTGGCATGAAAGTATTTTTTTTGCTTTATTTCAATCTGTTACAACGAGAAGTGCAGGATTATCTACGATGGATGTGAGTCTTCTAACAGAATCAAATCATCTTTTTATGTCAGTTCTAATGTTTATCGGGGCTTCTCCTAGTAGTGCCGGCGGGGGAATAAGAACAACCACCTTTGCATTGGTCGTTATTTTTATTATCACTTTTGCACGGGGTGGAAAGAGGATTAAAGTCTTTAACCGGGAAATTTATGATCAGGATCTGATGAAAGCTGTTACAGTTACGATTTTAGCAATAGCAATCATTTTTTCAACATTATTAATTATTTCCATCATCGAACCGTTTTCAATGAATGAACTTCTATTTGAAGTGACATCTGCTTTTGGAACTGTCGGACTGTCACTTGGTATTACTAGTGAGCTAACCACTATAAGTAAAGTATTGTTAATGATCTTAATGTTTCTGGGGAGAATCGGGTTAGTCACATTCTTATTTTCATTCAGAAAAGAAAATCAAAATGATTATATTCGTTATCCAAAAGAAAGAATCATTATTGGATAGGGAAACGTAACAGGAAGACAAATGAAGAAAAAAATCTTGATTGGGGAAATAAAATAGGTGTCATGGATACTGAAATAGATAAAGTAGATAATTCATTGTTCGCGGTTCACTATAATTAATTTAAGACGATTAACTAGACGTTAGGCATGATGTGGTGATATTGCAAAATTACGCGAAATGTTTAGAACGGGAATAGCAATAATAGATTTGGTGCTCTTGAAGGTGTTTTTTAAAAATGGGAAGAGTAAAGAGGGCGTAGCAAAATTGAATATGTACAGAATGTTTTTGAAAGGATATGAACATAATAAAATAATTCATTTGTCGCAGTTCTTAAATGTTTCTTGTAACTGCTGAAGAAACAGAAAACGCGGAACAACTAAGTTTTTAAAGTCCCAAACTCGATCAATACGGGAATATGACCTTAGTAAATCTTACTTGCCGACAAAATTGTGTCACTTTTGAAATAAGAATTTAAGTTAAAATCATAATTACTTTCAAATTTAATAAAAAATTGGTATGATAAATTAAGATTATACCTACATATTAATTGGACAAACTTCGAAAGGATGCGTATAGATATGTGGATTACAGCCTTAGGAATCATATGCTTAGTTATTGCCTTATTAAACGTAGGCTATTGTCTTTTTGATCATGAATAATAAAACATATTAGAAGAGGATGTTCAAAAAGTCCGGTAAAAATGACACTGCATTAGGGGAACTTCGACTAAATACCGACACGTCCTGTGTCGAACGTCGAAGTCACCACATCCTGTGGAAGCTCGTTGGCTTGCTTCTCCGCT
>NZ_JBPPZG010000149.1:0-796 GCF_051918545.1 Pseudogracilibacillus amylolyticus (SeqCode)
AGAATTATATCAAGATTTATGTATTATGGCAATTAATTAACATGATAGTGAAAAGGAAAGCGTTCTTTAGGCAAAAAAGTAACTCTCTCTTGAAAAATATTTAATATAGTTGATGTTTTGGCTTCGGCCGGATGATCCCCGTATATATAAATTTTCTTTGGCAGTAATGTAATGATCGGTGATAAATTCATTTCATTTGCATCTAATCCTAAAATATAAAGCGGCTCATTATACATTAATGTTTTTAGTTCAAGATAACTATACTGTTCCCCAGTTGGTTTATAAAATGTAAAATTCTCTCCTTGAACGATATGTAATTCATTTGATTTCGATTTTCTTCTTTTAATAAAATCACGGATCGATTGTACAAAGCTCTGATGCTCCTCCTCACGCTTCATTTCGTCAATTCCATATCCGACTGCTTCTTTTAATTTTTTTTGCAGCGGTTGCGTACAAAATGTTATTAACGAATCGAAATGAATTGGAAATGCGTCTTCAATATTTTGCCTTAGCGTGTTAAATAAATACTTTTCTAAGGAAAAATGCTCGTTAAATAATTGTTCTTGATAATGTTTTTCGGTAACTATCCAATTCGTTAACAAACATATCCTCTCGATTTCTTCCTTATCTGTATAGAAGTATTTTTCTCTCGTGATTTGTTTGATCATTTTGTTTAACCGATAAAACATTAACACTTTAACTAAGCAAGAAATCACTAAATCAAGTGTTACTTTCTGATCCTGAATACGCAGCTCATTCCCCCAATGTTCATCTCTTTTCCACTGTACACATATTT